>DASWZM010000070.1:0-7793 GCA_036404455.1 Occallatibacter sp.
CCGGCCAATTGCGCGCCGCCGAGGTATTCGAGCTGCTTGGCCAGCATGTTGCCGCTCTCAAGGTCGGGGACGACCAGGATGTCGGCCTGTCCGGTTACGGGCGAGACCAGATTCTTGATCGCGGCTGCCTTGACGCTGACGGCGGTGTCGAATGCCAGCGGGCCATCGAGGATGCCGCCGGTGATCTGTCCGCGGTCGGCCATCTTGCACAGGGCCGCCGCGTCCAGCGTGGACTTGATCTTGGGGTTGACCGTTTCAACGGCGGAGAGCAGCGCCACCTTGGGCTCGGGGATGCCCAGTGCATGGGCCAGATCAATGGCGTTCTGCACGATGTGGACCTTGTCCTCAAGCTCGGGGATGATGTTGATGGCCGCGTCGGTAATGAGCAGCGTGCGCGCATAGGCCGGCGTATCCATGATGAAGACGTGGGAGATGCGGCGGGCGGTGCGCAGGCCGGTGTCGCGTTGCATAGCCGCCTTCATCAGCTCGTCGGTGTGCAGGCTGCCCTTCATCATGGCCAGGGCTTTGCCGGAGCGGCACATGGCCACGCCCAGCTCAGCGGCCTTCTCTCCGGTGTCGGCCTGGAGGATGGGATAACCGCTGATGTCCAGGCCAATCTTGGCGGCCAGCGCCTTCATTTCGGCCTCATCGCCGATGAGCGTGGGCTCGATAAGGCCCTCGACCGCGGCTTCGACGGTGCCCCTCAGAGCGACGTCGGAGAGCGGCCAGACAACCGCGGTGGAAATGGCTGGGAGCTCTTTGCAGCGCTTGATGAACTTGTGAAAGACGTGGTAGTCGGCGGGATGGCCGACCAAGGGGTCAACGGCAACGGCTTCTGCCAGCCCTGCAAGATCGCTCATGTGCGTTCTCTCCCGGCCGGCGCAGCAGATGGCTGGCAGGCCTTACGGATTCATTCTCGCTCCGCGGCGGGTGAGCGCATGTGCTAAAGGTCACAGTCCGGGTTATTCTCCCGCATGGCGGTATGGGCTTGTGTTGCGGGGTGGCGGCGATGCACAGGCACCCGCCGCGGGCCAATTTCCGGATCGCCCGGTACCCAGGAGGAATGAGCCGAAAACGCCCGGTCGACCCTTGGATGCGCCTGCGACGTCCGCGTATGGTTCGGTTCATGCAATGGCGACTTTTCATCAAGCGACCTGTAACTGTCTGGATTGACATGTATACAAGAGTTTACAACTCCTTGTGCCGGCCTACCCGCAACTTGTAGAATGATAAAGACTAGTGGCTTTGTTCAGATTGGTTACTCACTTGCTCTAAATACCAGAGCCAGCCTCTTTCTGGCCAATACAAAAGCTAGCGGCCGGAAAAAGCAGAATGGAAGGTCCGGCTAACCTGCTGGGGGAGCAATGGGGGACCCGTTCAAGGGGACCAGGACAACCGGTAGCGATCGCCAAGCACAAACGGTCCAGCGTGGCTTCTCCTTCATTTCGCCCGTTCTGGCAGGTCTGGCGCTGGCTGTTGCCGTGGGTGTAGTTGCGCCGCGCTTGTCATCCGGCACAGGCTTCAATACCTTGCTGATCTTCGCTGCCGGAGCCGCCGCCGCAGTCCTTGTTCTTCGCCTGCTAGTCCAGCGGGAGCACCGCGTAGCCCTGCAACTGGTGGTGAGCGAAATTGTGGGCGAAAACACGTCCCCCGAGATCGCGGCCATGCGCATTCTCGAGGCCCTCTGCGTCTCCCAGGGCTGGGACGTGGCCCTAAAATGGGAGGTCGACGCCGACGAAAACCGGCTGGAATTCTGCTCGGCGTGGAGCGCTCCGGGCCGGCGCACGGAGAACCTCATCAAGGAGAGCGTGGGACTCACGCTGAACAGCGGCATCGACCTGCCTGGAATGGCCTGGCAGGATGGCCGCCCGGTTTGGATCGCCGACCTGGCCTCCGAGACCAAAACCCCGCACACTCGGGCCGCCCTGCGCAACGGGATGGTCTCCGGCTGTGCGGTCCCTGTGCGCGTGGGCAACACGGTGCTGGCAGTTTTGGAGTTCTATTGTCATTTCTGCCTACGCGAAAATCGCGAAGCCATGGCAGCCGTGGAGACGGTGGCCGCCTCGCTGGGGCAGATGCTGGCCCGCTCCCACGAACGGGGCCGTGCCGAGAAACTCTACCGCCAGCAGGAGATCCTGCTCAACTCGGTAGCCGACGGCATTTGCGGCCTGGATCGCAACGGCCTAGTCAGCTTCGCCAACCCCGCCGCCGCCCACATGCTGGGCGCAGAGGCCTCCAGCCTGACCGGCAAGCCGGCGCATGCGCTGCTGCACGGCACCGCGCCCTCCGGCAGCCAGTGCGGAGGGGATTGCGCTCTGCTGCGCGCCACTGGGCTGATGCGGCTGATGGCCACGGCCGGCGAGGACACCGTCTTTCGTACCGACAGCAGTTCCTTCCGGGCCGACTACGCCCTGACCCCCATCCTCGATCATGGCCGCCTTTCCGGGTCAGTCCTGAGCTTCCGCGACATCAGCCAGCGCTATGCCCTGGACCGGCTCAAGGAAGAGTTCATCTCCACCGTGAGCCACGAGCTACGCACCCCGCTCACCTCCATCCGCGGGGCGCTGGGCCTGCTCTCCTACGGCAGTCTGGTCCAGCTCAATGAGAAAGCTGCCAACCTGCTTCGCATCGCCCTCACCAACTCCGACCGCCTGGTCCGCCTCATCAACGACATTCTCGACCTGGAACGTATGGAGAGCGGTCGTGAGCGCCTCGCCTTCCGCCCGGTGCAAATGGCCCAAATCGTGCGCCAGGCCATTGAATGCATGGCGCCTGTGGCCGAGGCTGCCGCCGTGCAGCTCATGCACGACTCCACCCAGGTGGAGATCGCCGCCGACCCCGACCGCCTCCTCCAGGTCCTCACTAACCTTCTCTCCAACGCCGTAAAGTTCTCTCCCCCCAACTCGACCGTCTCGGTCTTGCTGCGCCCCGACGTCAGCGGCGTCACTCTCTCCGTCGTGGACCCAGGCCGCGGCATTCCGGCCGACAAGCTCGAGATCATCTTCGGCCGCTTCCAGCAGGTCGACGCCTCTGACTCCCGTCAGAAAGGCGGAACCGGCCTGGGGCTGGCCATCTGCCGCACCATCGTCCACCAACACTCCGGCCGCATTTGGGCGGAGCGCAATCCCGTGCGCGGTTCCACCTTCCGCGTCTTCCTGCCCTACCAGCCGGTCCCGATTGGAACGCAAGGCCCCGATTTCGACCAGGAAACCGGCCACGCCGACCTCCTGCTGAGCGACTCCAACCGTGTGTTGCAGCCGCAACTGGCGGAAATAAAATAGGATTTCTGGAAAACTGAGCCGTCTGCCAACCCGGAGCCAGCCAACGGATTGCTCCCGGATTGCCAGCCACTTGGAAACCGATCCGAGGTTTTGCGCCGCGTTGTGTTCCCTGTCCTCGCAACGGTTCGGGATGATATGCTTGCGTGCGCTGGGAAAAGCGATTTACATAGGAGGGAACGGATATGTGGTTCCTGGGGATGGATGTGGGCACAGGTGGCACGCGGGCCGTGGTGGTGGATGAAGCGGGCAAACTGATCGCCGGGGCATCGAGTGAACATGCGGCGTTCAAGACGGCTCACCCAGGCTGGGCGGAGCAGGATCCCGAGGATTGGTGGCGGGCAGCGCAAGAGGCCATCAGGGGAGCCCTTGCAGCGGCGCCTGAGCCACGGCAGCCCATTGCGGCCATGGGACTGACGGGGCAAATGCACGGGGCGGTGCTTCTGGACGAGGCGGGCCAAGTGCTGCGGCCGTCTCTGATCTGGTGCGACACACGCACCCAGCCGCAATGCGACTGGCTGACGGAGAAGATTGGATACGAGCGGTTGATCGAGCTGACCTGCAATCCTGCACTGCCCAACTTCACGCTGACAAAGGTGCTGTGGGTGAAGGAGCACGAACCGCAGATTTTCGCGAAGATCCGCCATATTCTGTGTCCCAAGGACTACGTGCGCTACCGGTTGACGGGTGAGTTTGCCATCGATGTGCAGGAGGCATCAGGGACGCTGCTGCTGGACGTGGCGCACCGGTGCTGGTCAAAGGAAGTGGCCGAGGCGGCTGGGATTCCCGAGAGCTGGCTGCCGAATGTGTACGAATCGCCGGATGTCTGCGCGCGTATCAGCGAGAGCGCGGCAGGGCTGACCGGGTTGGCCGCAGGCACGCCCGTAGTGGCCGGCGCAGGCGACCAGGGAGCCGGCGCGGTGGGGATGGGGATTCTGCAGCCGGGTTCGGTATCGGCCACCATCGGAACGTCGGGGGTGGTTTTTGCCGCCACGGCGAGCCCGACCAAGGACCCCAGAGGACGGCTGCACACGTTCTGCCACGCGGTTCCGGGGCTGTGGCACGTGATGGGCGTAACGCAGTCGGCGGGGTTGAGCTTCAGTTGGCTGAAGGAGACCTTTTTTGGCGGGCAGAGCTACGACGCATTGACCGCGGCGGCGGCGCTGGTTCCTGCGGGCAGCGAGGGGCTGGAATGGGCGCCGTATCTGCTGGGTGAACGCACACCTCACCTGGACCCCGAGGTGCGGGCAGCCTTTGCAGGGATTTCGACGGCGCATACGGCGGCGCATTTTGTGCGCGCGGTGCTGGAGGGGGTTGCTTACTCCCTGGAGGACACGTTCACGCTCTTCGCCGAGCTGGGAATTCCGGTGAGCGGGATACGGCTGGGCGGCGGCGGGGCACGCGGACCGCTTTGGCGGAAGATTCAGGCCGGGATTTACGGTCACGCGGTCGAGGTGCTGACCGCGGAAGAGGGCGGCGCGTTTGGGTCGGCGTTGATGGCCGGGGTGGGCGCGGGGCATTGGGCCAACCTGGACGAGGCGTGCGGGCAGGCGATCAAGGTTGCAGAGCGGATCGAGCCGGATGCCGGCGATGTGGCGGCTTACAAGGCTGGCTATGCGCAGTGGCGGAAGCTGTACCCGGCGCTGAAAAGTTTGCGGTAGGGGACATCGGACAGAGGGCACAAGCGAACCTCTTTGCTGAGCCTGTTTCAATTTGGGAGGGATGAAATAGGCTCACTCGCTCTGTAAGTACTTGTTGTAATTACAGAATATATTTACAATCTGTAAGCAGGAGTTGTATTTATGCCCCGGACAATTGCTCGTCCAAGGGAATCGACGTTGAACCTGCGAATTGACGCCGGGCTCAAGGCGGAGTTTGTGGAGGCGGTGAAGGCGGACGACCGGGCGGCCTCCGAAGTTCTGCGCTCAATGATGCGTGACTACGTTGAGGAAGCGCGCCGACGCCGCTTCGCTGCCGAAGCGCGCAGGCAGTCTCAGTTCATCGCGTCTTCGGAAGAGGAGGCGGAGGTAATGCGCTGGATCCAGGATGTCAGCGCCCTGGAAAGCGGCCAATGAGACGCGGCGACCTGGTAACCGTGGCTGTTTCGGGGGATTATGGCAAGCCGCGACCGGCTCTGATTGTGCAGGCCGACGCGTTCGACGGGCATCCGTCGGTGATTGTGCTGCCCCTGACCAGCGAAGTCCACGATGCGCCCCTCTTTCGGGTCCCGGTGAATGCCGGCAGGGCCACGGGGCTGCGTGTTGTCTCGCAGATCATGGTGGACAAAGCAACGACCGTGCCGCGCGTCAAGCTGGGGGCGCGGATCGGGCAGGTGGACGCTGCCACTTTGCGGGCCGTGAACGAGGCCCTGCGCGGGTTTCTTGGGCTCTGACGGCCCTCCCGAGTTGAACAGTGCCGGCCACGGACACCCGGCTCCGGCCAACAGAAGCGGCGATGATACGCTAGGTTCACAAGGAATCCCAACCCCCGAGGGAGAGCCGATGCGTCTTCATTTTGTAGTGGTTTCAATGCTGTGCGCTGGAGTGGGCGTGGTTGCACAAACGCTGCCAGGGGCGGCGCCCACCTGCGCGGACCTGCACCTGGTTCCTGCGCCGCGGGAGTGCGTTGCTGTGGCGGCGATTCCGATCGGGGGCGTCGGATTCTTTGTTACTGCTTCAAAAAGTGTGGAGGATGGGTTTGCGGCCGAGGACCTGACAGAACAAACTCTGGGCAAGAGGCAAGTGCAGAAGGATGCTCCCTTCATTCGGCTGGAGCGGGCGGATTCAAAGGAGGCGAAGGCGCTGCTCGAGCGCCATCACCTGAGCCTGGACTCGGAGATGCACGACGAGGGCTACGTGATCGTGCCCGACGATAAAGGCGGGTTGGTCGTGATTGCCGAAACTTCCGCCGGCATCTTCTATGGCGCGCAAACGGTTAAACAGTTGATTCGCGGCAAAGGGAAGGACGCAGTGCTGCTGGCGCCCACGCTGAGGGACTGGCCGGCGATGCAGCATCGGGGGCTTTCCGACGACTGGTCGCGCGGGCCGCTGCCAAACATGGAGTTTCTCAAGCGCGAGATTCGCACGCTGGCGGCATATAAGTTGAACGCGTTCTCTCCCTATTTCGAGCACACATTTGCGTATGCCAGCTCGCCGGTGGCGGCTTTTCCCGGCGGGTCCATGACGCCGGACGAGGCACGCGAGCTGGTGGAGTACGCGGCTCAATACCACATCACCGTGATCCCGGAGCAGGAGTCGTTTGGGCACCTGCACAATGTGCTCAAGTTCGAGCGGTACTCGGGGCTTGGGGAGAATCCGCATGGTTCTGTTCTTGCGCCCGGCGATGCCGCTACGCTGCCCTTGATCGATAGCTGGTTTAGCGATTTGGCCAAGGTGTTCCCAGGGCCCTACGCGCATATCGGGGCCGATGAGACCTCCGAGCTGGGGCTGGGGCGGACGCGCGATGCGGTGAAAGAACAGGGTCTGGGCGCGGTTTATCTCAACTTTCTTACCCAGATCCACACCACGCTGGAGCCGAACCACAAGCAATTGCTGTTCTGGGGCGACATCGCGGTCAATTCGCCGGACCTGGTGGGTACGCTTCCCAAGGACATGATCGCGGTGCCGTGGCGCTACGACGCCGAGCCGGACTTCACGGCGCTGATTTTGCCCTTCAGCAAGGCCGGCCTGGAGACCTGGGTGGCGCCGGGAGTGAATAACTGGAACCGCATCTACCCCAACAACAATGAGGCGCTAGGCAACATCCGCGCCTTTGTGCGCGACGGGCAGAAGCTGGGCTCGAAGGGGATGCTGAACACGGTTTGGAACGACGACGGCGAGGGGATCTTCGACGAGAACTGGTTTGGCGTGTTGTTTGGAGCGGCGGCGAGCTGGCAGCCGGGCGAGAGCTCGGAGGACGCGTTTACGGATTCCTATGGGCTGGCGTTTCATGGCGACTTGACGGGCAAGATCAGCCAGGCGCAGCAGGCACTGATGGCGGCGCACGCGTTGCTGAAGCAGGCTGGGCTGGGCGATGCGCAGGACAGGTATTTCTGGGTCGATCCGTTCTCGCCGGAGGGCCAGCGAGTGGGTGTGAAGCTGCGGCCGGTCGAGAGCGAACTGCGACTGGACGCCGAGAGAGCCATCACGCTGCTGGCTGAGGCGAGGGCAGCGGGAGCCCTGGAAAATCAGGAAGCGCTGGACACGCTTGAACTGGGGGCGCGGAGGATCGACTTTGTGGGGCTCAAGTTTCAGGCCGCGGACGACTGCGTGGCGCTTTATGACCAGGCGCGGACGCTGGCCGGCGACGAGAGCCGGCGGAGCGAGGTCTCGCAGATGCTGCGGACGATCGGCTCGCACAGCGGACGCTTGGAAGACATGCGCGACGGCTACATGCTGTTGCGCGACCTCTACCGGCAGGCTTGGCTGCGCGACAACCGCCCGTATTGGCTCGAAACCAACCTGGACCGGTACGACCAGGCGGCGCAACTGTGGGTTGGCCGCGGGGAGCGCTGGC
>DASWZM010000071.1:0-5670 GCA_036404455.1 Occallatibacter sp.
GGGGCGTCCATACTCCTTTTCAATGTCCATGCATCCGGTTACAGTGGTCGACGTGATGCTTATCGGAAGCCGGAAGCTAAATGGCTTGTTCTCCGGATCCTGAAATTCGCAGAGGCTTTTGTACTCCCAAATAGAGGCTGCAAACTTGAGCTTCTGGGGTTGTTGGGGATAAGCCGCCGTCAGCGAAAACAGAGTCAACACTAGAACTTCAAGAGTAGTATGTCGTTTCATGATCGATTGTTCCTTCGTTACAAATTCACGCCAAGTATATATTGAATTGCCAGGTGAGAGCGTAGGAGGATATGAAGATATCAAAGGCCGGAGCGATGCTCCGGCCTTCGTTGTTAGTTGCTGGTTGCGCTCACCCCTGTATGTCGAACTGCTCGGGGTGCAGCGTGGGGTCGCTCTTGACCAGAATGTTCTTGCCGACCAGCTCCTCGAATTCGGTGAGCCAGCTACCGTTGCCCTTGAGCACCTTCACCGTCTCCGGGTTGACGCGAAGCAGAACGTCGGCGCCCTCGAAGTGTTTCCGCATCTTGCGCAGCTCCGTATAAATCTCGTTGCAGACCGTCGTCGGGCTTTTCACCATGCCGGTGGCCTGGCAGGTGGGGCAGGGAACGCTGAGCGTCCGCTCCAGAGACTGCTTTACGCGCTTGCGGGTGATGGCGACCAGACCAAAGTCGTTGAACTGGAGAACCTTGGTGGGGGCGCGGTCGCTCTTGAGGGCTTCTTCCAGGGCGGCCATCACCTTGTAGCGGTTCTTGCGGTCGTCCATGTCGATGAAGTCGATGACGATGATGCCGCCGAGGTCGCGGAGGCGGATCTGGCGCACGATCTCGGGCACGGCATCGAGGTTGGTCTTGACGATGGTGTCCTCGAGGCGGGCCGACTTGCCGACGTACTTGCCGGTGTTGATGTCGATGGCTACGAGGGCTTCAGTCTGATTGATAACGATGGAGCCGCCGCTTTTGAGCCAGACTTTGGAGCGCAGGGCTTTGGAGATTTCGTCCTGAATGCCGAAGTGCTCGAAGAGGGGAGTCTCCTTGGTGTAGAGCTTGACGCGGCGGACCAGGGTGGGCGAGAAGCGGTTGAGGAAGCGGACGATGCGCTCATAGTCGGCCTCGGAGTCGACCCAGATGGAGGAGAAGTTGGCGCTGACCTGGTCGCGGAGAATGCGCTCGATGAGCGACAGGTCGTGATAGATGAGCGCGGGGGACTTGGAAGAGTCGGAGCGCAGCTTGATTTCGCTCCAGAGATGGATGAGGAAGCGGAGGTCGGCGCGGAGGTCTTCTTCCGAAGCGCCCTCGGCGGCGGTGCGGACGATGAAGCCGCCGGAGGCATCGCCGCGTTCGCTGACGAGAATGCGCTTGAGGCGCTGGCGCTCCTCGTCGGCGGCGATCTTGCGGCTTACGCCAATGTGGGAGACGGTGGGCATGAAGACCAGAAAGCGTCCGGGGAGGGCGATGTGGCTGGTGATGCGGGCGCCCTTCTTGGCGATGGGCTCCTTGGCGATCTGGACAAGGATCTCCTGGCCGGGCTTGAGCAGGTCGCTAATGATGGGCAGGTCAGAGGTCTGCATGGAGCGGCGCGAGGAACCGCCGCGGCGGTTGCCCTGGCCCGGCTGCGGCTGGCCTCCGCGGCCACGGCGGCCGCGACCGCGGTCGCGGCGCTGCTGGCCGGAGTCCTGAGGCTGGCCGGATGCGGGCTGGCCTTCGGCGGCGGGTTCTTCCTCTTCTTCGTCGTCTTCATCGTCGAATGCTTCGTCGTCGCCGCCTTTTTCGTCGAAGTTCAACTGGATGCGGTGGTCGAGGTGGGCCTCCTGGAGTAATTCGCCCAGGTCGCCGGAGCGGATCTGGGTGGGAAGCGTCTCCTCTTCATAATCTTCGAGGTCGTGTTCTTCGGCTTTGCCGTGATGATGGGGAGCAGCGTCGAACTCCTCGTCATCGATAACCTCTTCTTCGATAAGGCCGGCTCCGGGAGCATAGGCCGAGACGGTGGTAACGGTGGTGGGCTTTGGCGCCGGCGGGGCAGGGGCAGGGGCGGGTTCTTCGGTCTTCTTCTTGCCGCCGAGGCCAAAGAGGCGGAAACCGGACGGGTGTGCAGGGTCAACGTGGTGGGAGGCGGATGAGTCGGCTTCCGGCTCTTCAGGTTTGGGCTCTTCAGACTCGGACTCTTGAGGATAGGGTTCCGGGGACTCGGGTTCGAGCGGTTCGGTGACAACGGGCGGCTGGTCCGAGCCAAGGTCGGCGGTGACTTCATCCTGCCTTACGACCGGGTCTGCCAGTGGCTCGTCGGCTGAGGGCTGTTCGATTACCTCTTCGACTTCATATTCCTGCGCATCGGGAGCGGCCGGCTCGGGCTGCTCGGCCTGTGTGTGGGCCGCGGTTTCAGTGGACTCCTCGAATTGATCCTCCGCGACCAAATGGTCTTCCGACACTTCGGGAACGAGGCCTTGCGGGAATGCCGCAGCCGATTGTTCGGCGGCAGATTCGGTGCGCTCCGCGAAGAAGTCCTGCTCTTCGATGGCGTCGGGGGCGGTGCCGGTGAACTGAACGGCATTGGAGAAGACGCCCTGCAGCTCGGGGTGGCCTTCGGCGCTGGGCTGGGGCTGTGATTTGCGATGCCGGGAGATCGACTCGCCGGGGAGCAGGCCGCTGCCGTCCCACGCGAGGGGCGATTCGATGAGCGATGCGGGCTTGAAGGTGCTGGCCGGACGGGCCTGGGCAGCGCGGCTGGATGCTGGCTCGGCCTGGGGAGCTTCGTCCTCCGGTGCACCTCCATATTTCGAGAGAGACTCACCGGGCAGGACAAAAGGAACCGGGGCTTGACCGGCGCGTGGTGCGGAAGCCGGAGCATTCCACCCCTGCGACGAAGTGGGAGCCGGGAATCCTCTGGGTGGGGCATCGCTGGAAACTCCGGCGGAAGCTTGAATGACCTGCGCTACGGCTGATTCCGCAGGTGATTCCCGGTCGCTTTCTGTCGACTCTCCGGTCTCGGCGCGGCTTTCAGGCGAGGCGGCCGGGCCACGGCCACCGCGACGGCGGCGGCGTCCGCGCCAGCGCTTGGCGCCGGGTTCGGCGGATTCATCCTGGGCGCTGTCCGCGGGCCCGGCGATGAACGAGGAATCGGAAGCGGCGGCGTCGCCGGCTTCGGGTTCGGGCTCGACGACAAAGCGGCGGCCGCGGGGTTGGCGGTCGGGGGTTGGCCGTTCTGGACCAGGCTGCTGCTTCTGATCGGGTCTTTGAGCGGCGCGTTGGCCGCGATCGTCGCCCCGTTCCTCGGTGCGGCCATCCTTGCGAGCATTCTGGTCGCTCCTGTCAGGGCCGTTTGCGTGGCGGACCTCGCGGGGCGGCTGGGTGACCCCGGTG
Source organism: Occallatibacter sp. (assembly GCA_036404455.1). Lineage (GTDB taxonomy): Bacteria > Acidobacteriota > Terriglobia > Terriglobales > Acidobacteriaceae > Telmatobacter. The sequence continues at coordinate 3,369 of DASWZM010000071.1, forward strand.
GCCGCGGCCTTTTCGAGCTCGTCGGCCTCTTCCGAGTCTTCGAGCTCGAGGAAGTCGGTTACATAGAGGAAGGCGTCTCGTTCGAGGCCCACGTCCACAAAGGCGGACTGCATGCCAGGCAGGACGCGGGTGACGCGCCCGTTGTAAATGGACCCAGCCAGGGTGTACTCGTTTTCGCGTTCGTAGTAGATTTCCGCGAGTTGATCGTCTTCAAGGATTGCCAGCCGCGTTTCATGCGGCGTGCTGGAGATGCAAATCTCTTTTGCCATCGTACCTTTCCGTCCAGCGGCATTTGCCTGCTGGGAGTTGCGGCAAGGTGGGATGGAGACGCTTGAGAACGGAAGGTGAGGGGGTAAGCGGGAGGGATGACCTGGGACCTACCGGGCGGACTGCGTCCCCAGGGGGAGGCGAACCGCGGCGGATGTCCTGCTCAACAAGCCGAACTAGCTGCGCGAAGAGGTGATCCGATTGCAGAAAGTTTGTGGCCAACCAAGCCGCCTGCAACCTGACGATTGCCTGCGGCGGGGCCGTTCCAACCATGGCGGGCGCACGGTCCCGCGGCGCGATAGGAGAGGGGGCCGATAGCCCCAAAACTCTCCACCCCTGCGACGAAGACCCGTCGCCGGGGGCTGCGGATGCCACCGCGCGTTCCGTGCAACTTGTACGCTGCCAACGGTTTTCCCGTCTCTGCGAGCTCATGAACCCTTGTCCTGCCGGGCTCAAGATCCATCCGGACCTGGCCGGCTAAATGCTTGAAACTATTCTCCTGCGGGCCGGACAGTTCCGGTGCGGCGCAAGAGGTGAACCTGTGGAGCGCGGTCTCGGCCACAATGACCCTGAGACCGTCAGTTTACGAAGCGGCGCATGCGGACATTCATCACCGTACCCAACGCCAGGAACGTAAACAACACCGAAGAACCGCCGTAACTCATTAACGGCAAAGGAATTCCGGTGACCGGCATAAAACCGATGACCATGCCCACGTTGACCGCAATCTGGAAGGTCAACACAGCCACCACTCCCATGATAATCAAGGAGCCGGACAGGTCTGCGGCTGTTTGAGCGTTTTGAATCAAACGCATCAATATGAAAAAGTATAGCAGCAGGACGAAAAGCGCGCCGACGAAGCCGTGTTCCTCACCAAAAGCGGCAAAGATGAAGTCGGCATGGGGGATGGGGAGGAAGTCGCCCTGGGTCTGGGTTCCCTTTGCCGCGCCTTTGCCCCAGACCCCGCCGGAACCGACGGCGATGAGGGACTGGCGGATCTGGTAGCCGGTGCCTTTGGGGTCGCTGTCGGGGTTGATGAAGCTGGTGAGGCGGGCTTTCTGATAGGGCTTGAGCAACTTGCCGCTGGTCCAGACGCTGGCCACCAACACCACGGCACATGTGCCGAGGACGATCGACTGACGGATGTTGATTCCGCCGAGGAGCAGGCCAGCGGCCAGGATAGGTGTGTAGGTGAGGGTGGTGCCGAGGTCGGGCTGTTTGATCACCAGCAGCATGGGAATGCCGACCAGGACAAAGGCCTTGAAGATGTCCTTCCATGTGAGCGAGCGGCCGCCGAGGTTGGCAAAGTAGCGGGCTACGGCCAGAATAAGCACCAACTTGACCCACTCGGAGGGCTGGAAGTGCATGGGGCCGAGCTTGATCCAGCGCTTGGCGCCGAGAACCTTTTGTCCCACAGCCAGCACCGCAACCAAGGCCACCAGGCAGACCCCATAGGCCCAGGGAACCCAATCGATCAGCTTGTGGTAGTCGATTCTGGAGAAGATGAACATGGCCACCAGGCCGCCGGCGATCCAGTAGATCTGTTTGGTGTGGAAGCCGGTGTATTTGGTGTGGAGCGTGGCCGAATAGATTTCAAAGACGGAGATGATGCAGAGCAGAAGCACGGTAGCCAGAAGGAGCCAATCGAAGTCGCGGAAGCTGAGGATGCGGCGCATGGGGGCTATTGACCCTTTCCAGAGACGTTGGGCAGGGCTACAGCCATCTGCGAACGGCTTGATTTGTGTGCGGCGGCCTGGGCTACGATTTGTCCGTGATCGACGAGGAAGCGGCCGGTTTCGAGGCGGGTGGTTTCGGCGTCCTGGTTTGAAGACTTGGCAGCAGAGTTGGAAGCGGGGCTGGGGACGGTCCAGACGGCGCTCATTTCGACCGGCGCCGCTGCCTTGCCCGGCTGCAGATTGTTTGCCAGGCGGCGCTTTTTCTCGACATAGGCCGAAACGACCTTGGCGCCGATGCGGGCGGGGTAGTAGCTGAACTGGCCATTCTGCCAGAGGACGGCGACCACGAGTTCGGGGTT
>DASWZM010000072.1:0-15951 GCA_036404455.1 Occallatibacter sp.
GGCCTCGTACAGCTCGGTCACGTCGATGCCGTGGTTGAGCACGAAGGGGCGTTCGCCGGGCAACTGCATGAGGCGGCTGCGGAAAGCGATGCGGCGGTAGACGCCGTCGCTGCGGCGCAGCGACAAGGCGCCCTGCCACTCGTCGTTGGTCTCCAAGGTGTGCAGGCAATCCTTGAAGCTGGCCTCGCTGTCTCGATCGAGGAACGAAGCTACGGAGCGTCCGGACAGGTCTTTGACCCGGTACCCGAGAGTTTCGGCAGTGTAGGCATTCAGCGAAGTGAACCAGCCCTCCAACGTGCAGGTAAAGAGGAAACCGAGGCTGTTTTCGACTAGCTGCTCGTAACGCGTTTCGCTGACCAGCAGGTTCAATTCCGCCTGGCGCTGGCCGGTTATGTCCTGGCCGCTGACGATCAGGTACTGGATGACGCCATCTGGTCCGGGCAACGGGCGTAGGGTCCAACTGACGCGCCGAGTCTCTCCGCCGCGCGTCCGCCAGGCTGTCTCGTGCGGGCCGGAGACCTGTCCGGCCGCGGTATCGCGCAGCCTGGCCGCGGCCCAGGCACGGTAATCGGCCTCCAGAACCAGCTCGACAAACCGATGGCCCACTGCGTCGGCCAAAGTCAGGCCGGTCAATTGCATGCAGGGGTAATTCAGCTGCACAATGCGGCCGTCTTTATGGAGGAGGGCGGCCAGGAAGGGAATCGAGTCCAGCGCGGCGGTCACGAAGAGTCGTTCATTGGACAGCGCGCGCTCGGCCCGCTGCCGAGCCTGCAGGGCCTGCTCCTGGGAGGTAATGCGGGTGTACAGTTCCAGCCGCGTGACCACCTGGCGGCCCAGCACCTCAAGGAGCGGGACGTGTTCCTGACTGAACCGGCCCGCCTCCCGCGCCAGGACCGCCAGCGTGCCTACGACTTGCCGGGAACTGGTGAGGAGCGGTACTCCTGCGTAGGAGCGGCAAGCTTTTGCGCCGATCAGCGGAATCCCTGTGGGAGGAAAGCGCGCGTCGCGCCCGGCATCCCGGATCAGAAGAGGTTGACCCTTCTCCAGCATCCACTGGCAGGCGGTTGACGAACGCCGCTGCTCGGGCGCCTCGAATCCAAACTGCGATTTAAACCACAGGCGGTTCACGTCCATGGAGCCGATGTAGGCGTAATCCGCGTTGCACAATACGGCTGCAAGCTCAGTCAATTCGTCCAGCGCGGGGTCCGGGTTGCGGTCAAAGATCTCGAATTCTGACCGCGAAGCCATTTCCTATTGTTCCCCCGGGTGTTGGCCGTGGATTGCGCACATCAGTTAAGATCCACACACTCAGCATCAGTATCAGGCTAAATGGTGGAATTTGAGTCTGAAACAAAGATATTAATTGCAGCCCAAATGAATTACGACCAGAATAACTCGATTATCTGGCCGAATAGCAGGGCAAGTGTTACTTAAGATGCCGAATAGTCTCTCGTTTGAGTGTTACCAAAGATGATTACCGCCGTGAGTGGCCTGAAAATCCAATGCGCAACGGTGTGCTGAAAAGGTCCCAGAGCAGAGCCGGCTGCTCGCGCTTCTTCTCATTTGCCGGGAGGCGGTTTGCATCAGTAGCCGGGAGGCAGTTTGCAGCAGTCGCCGCCGGTTACCGGCTCGTTGCTGCCGGCGTCAAGAACCACCTTCCAATTGCCGTCGGGCTGCTTGCGCCAGATGGTGATGTAGCGGCCGCTGGTGGTCACCGGATTGCCGTTGGCGTCCTTGCTGTGGCCGTCAAAGTGGCCCCAGGTGTAACCGATGTCGCCGGAGGGTCCCATGGTGGCGTCGGTGGGGGTCCAGGTGAGCTGGTAGTCCTTTGGCGACCAGTTCGCCGACTGGGCAATCGCCACGCGTCCCACCAGCGGCGCCGCGCCGTTGCCCAGCGCCACGCCGTCCTCGGCAAACCACCCCGCGAAGGCCTTGCCGCCGCGTTCGGCCACGTCCTTGGCAAAGCGTGCCTCGAGGTCAAAGAGCAACATCTTGCCCGGCTTCACGGTGGGGTCGGAGAGCGGATTGGGAGCGTTCGAGGGTGCGCTGCCGGGATCCGGCAACTGCCCGTGAACGAGGGTTGATGTTCCCAGCCCCATCGCCAACAATCCCCTCAAAATCGCTTTCGCATTCCTGCGCACGTTCCCGTCCTCCTTTTGCACTCTTCATCGCAATCCTACAATGCCGGCTTCCCGGCCGCGCGGTTCGAATGCGTCAAAAGATTCGGGCCGCGGCGATGCGCGGGTTGATATACTTGAGGGGGTCCCGTTCGCGCTGCTTGCGGCCCTCGACGTTCCGGGCAGTCCGCCGTACTGAGGGGCTTTTTTCTTGGAACCCCGGCCCTTTACCGGGGGAAGGAAGTACATGGGAACACTGCTGGAATCCATCCACTCGCCCGCCGACCTCAAGCGCCTGAACTACGCGCAGATGGCCGAGTTGGCAGAGGAGATCCGCGCATTCCTGATCCAGACGCTGTCGAAGACCGGCGGCCACCTGGGCCCCAACCTGGGCGTGGTGGAGCTGACGCTGGCCCTGCACACTGTCTTCAACACCCCCGAGGACAAGCTGCTGTTTGACGTGAGCCACCAGGCCTACACCCATAAGATCCTTACCGGGCGGCTGGACCGCATGGAGACGATCCGCCAGCCGGGTGGGCTGAACGGCTTCATGCTGCGCACCGAGAGCGAGCACGACTGTTATGGAGCCGGCCACGCCGGGACCGCGCTTTCCGCAGCCCTGGGCATGGCCGTGGCGCGCGATCTGGCTGGCGGCACGGAGAACGTGGTGGCCGTAGCCGGCGACGCGGCCTTTACCAATGGAATCTCCTTCGAGGCGCTCAACAACATCGCCGAGCAGACCCGGCGGATGATCGTCGTGCTCAACGACAACGAGTGGTCCATCGACCGCAACGTGGGCGCCATTGCCCGCTACTTCCACCGCATCGTCACCAACGAACACTACCAGCATCTGCACGCTTCGGCCACCCGCATCATCGAGCGCTTCGGCGGCAAGACGGCAGTGACCCTGGCGCGCCGCGCCGAAGAGGCCGCCAAGAGCATGCTTTGGCCCTCGATCCTTTTCGAGGAGTTCGGCCTGGAGTACTTTGGCCCGATCGACGGCCACAATCTGCCTTTGCTGGTGGAGACTTTCAAGTTTCTCAAGAGCGCCGACCACCCGGTGCTGCTGCACGTGCTGACGCAAAAGGGCCGCGGCTATCAGCCGGCGCTTGACGGGCAAAAGAAGTTTCACGGCCTGGGGCCCTACGATCCCGAGACCGGCGAGACCAAGCCCACCGGCCAACTCACTTACGCCGAGGCCTTCGCCAATACGCTGGTGGAGCTGGCCAACCACGACGAGCACATTGTGGCCATCACGGCGGCCATGCCTAACGGGACTGGGCTTGATCTGTTCCGGCCCCACCACCCCAAGCGCTATTTCGATGTGGGCATCGCCGAGGAGCATGCGGTGGTGTTTGCCGCCGGTATGGCCTCTCGCGGCTACCGGCCGGTTTGCGCCATCTACTCGACTTTCCTGCAGCGGGCCTTCGATCCGGTGGTGCACGACGTCTGCCTTCAGAAGCTGCCGGTGGTCTTCTGCATGGACCGCGCCGGATTGTCCGGCGACGACGGGCCAACACATCATGGGCTTTTCGACATCAGCTATCTGCGCGGCATTCCGGAGATCGTGCTGATGGCCCCCAAGGATGAGGACGAGCTGGCCGACATGTTGAAGACCGCCGTTCAGCTTCCCGGACCGAGTGCCATCCGCTATCCGCGCGGAGTGGGGGCCGGGGTGGCGCGCAAGGCCGAGCCGCAGGTGCTAGATGTGGGCAAGGCCGAGGTGCTCGAGGATGGCTCCGACGTGGCCATCCTGGGACTGGGGCCGATGATCACCCTGGCGCGGGAGCTGGCTGGGCGCCTGGACCGCGACGGCTACTCGGCCGCGGTCATCAATCCCCGCTTCGTCAAGCCGCTGGATCGCGCGATGATCGAGGAGTATTCACGGCGCGTGGCCGCCTTTGTAACCTTTGAGGATCACGTGAAGATGGGAGGCTTTGGTTCGGCGGTGATCGAGGCGCTGGAGGAGTTGGGCAGCCAGGTACCGGTTGTACGCATCGGCTGGCCGGACCAGTTCATCGAGCACGGCAAGGTGGACGATCTTCGCGCCAAGTACGGCCTGACCGTGGACGAGGCGCAGGCCCAGGTGCTGCCTTTGTTGGCGCGGCGTCAGAGGGCCACGCTGGTGGCCAGCTAGTGTTTAGACCTTGTGATTTGGTAATTGCTCCTGAGCAAGTGCGGGCGTGGACGCCCGCACGGCAGCCGGTCTGGAGACCGGCGCTACGCTCCATTCCGGCCATTACACAATCATGCGGTCTCGGTATTAGAAGCGGCTTACATCCTGGCGGCAGATGCGGAATGAGCCGGTTTTTTTTATTGTTGTTCACCTGGACGAGCCGCGAGCGCGGGTTGCTCTTTTTGGTGGGAAGAGCAGACCGGCACGCGCCTGAATTGAAGAGACGCCCCGGTCAGTCAACTCGGGTCGTTACTGGGGAGTAAATCGCTTGACCGCATTCCCCAAACCGCTGTGCGACAATCCACAACAGACCTGCTTGTTTATGCAGCTGTTTCGAATCCTTGCGATGGGTTTGAGTGGAGTGGCTCTGGCCGGTTCGCTGGCCTGGCCGCAGGCACAGCTCCCGGTCTCGACTCCACTGGTTCTTGTCGGCGGCACGGTTGTGGACGTGACCGATTGGGGCCACTCGGCAAGAGACCTGCAGGATGCGATCGTGATTGTGCGCGAGGGACGCATCACCGATGTCGGCTCCCGCTTTGCTGTTTCCATCCCCAAAGGCTCGTGGGTGATCGACTGCACGGGGAAGTACCTCATCCCAGGGCTGGTGGACGGCTTTGCCGGCATGAACTCGCAAGGCCAGGCCAATGCCGATCTCTACCTGGGCGTCACCACGGTGGTGGCGGCGAGCGACGACCGGCGCGGATTCATCGATTTTGGCGCAAGTCCCAGCCCTCACCTTTATTTGCTTGATTCAATCGGCACGACCGACAACTGGAGCCATCTGGCCAAGCGTCCGGAGTGGGCCGCCAAGCTGAAAGAGGACTTGCATCCCAGCGAGCTGAGCCCTGAGGATACGGTCCGGCAGCTCACCGAAACTGCCAAGCTGGGGACGCGCGTTCTCCTGCTGGGGCCCGACCTCACCGCGGCCAATACGCAGTGGATCATCGCCCGCGCCCACCAGGTGGGGCTGGTTACGTATGGGGAATTTGTTTCCACGCCCTACCAGGTAGGCATCGATGCGGGCGTGGATGTGCTGCTGCATATGGGCCGCTATGAGCTGGGCGTGATCCCCGATGAGGTGCAGCGGCCACTCGTGGAGGACTCTGCGGGTGCGGCCGCAAATACGGCCTACGACTACGCGGAACGGCTGCCGCCTACAGATCTGCACCTGCGCGCTTACGCCAAATTCTTGGCCACGCACCGCGCCGCGCTGATGCCCACCTTCAGCACCTATTTTCTGCAACTACCGGGGCATCGCAACCTCTGGAAGGAGCCGGCCGCCGCGCTGCTTGATCCGGCCCACCTGTTCGATCCGCCGGATCGGGCCACAGGTGAGCTGGTGTACCCGCTCTCTCCCTGGACCCGCCACTTGCCCGCGGTTGGGCAGCGCTACATGGAAGAAGGCCAGCGCAAGAAGGCCGAACAGTCCGCGCTGCGGCTGTGGCGCATCAACGAAACCATCTTTTCCGCCTTTCCGCACTACCTGGCGGCCTCGGGCGCGCCGGTTCAGGGTTCGATGCCCGGCATCGGCCTGCACACCGAGCTGGAAATGCTTGTGCGGCTGGGGCTTTCCGCGCGCGAGGCGCTGGCCGCGGCCACCAACAACTACGCTATCCAGCTTGGCTGGAACGAGCTGGGGCAAATTGCCCCCGGCCGACGCGCCGATATTCTGGTGATAGATGGCGATCCCACCACAAACATCTGGAACGCGCGCCGCATCTCCGGGCTGATCATGGACGGCAATGTTCTGGACCGGGAAGCTCTATTGAATTTGAAGAAGTGATCGCGGGCATCACGCCCGCTTGATTGCCTGTCGCGCGGGAGCATCGAGGATCTCCGCCAGCCGCATTTTGCGGCATGTGGAGGATCGGGCCAGCTTGCGCCGCACCAACTGCGGCGGCCATTGTTGCGGGAGCCGCGATTGGGAGAACCAGCCAGCATCGTTTAACGTATCGATAGGAGCCCGCTCGTGATTGGGCGCCGCAAGGCAGAGGAAATCATCGACTCCGAATCGAAAAGCTCAAACCCGGCTCCTGGTCCGCTGGCGGGTCCGCGCCAGGGCCACAACAGGTGGCTTGTGCTCATTGCAGCCTTCAAGCTGGCCCAGGCGCTGTTGTTTATCGCCATCGGCGTCGGTGCGCTGCGCTTGGTGCACAAGGACATCGGCGATCTGCTGGCACGACTGGCTCACCACCTGCGCTTCAGTCCGGAGTCGCGCTTCGTCGACTTCGTTCTGGACAGGGCCTCGATTGTCACTGACCGGCTGCTGCGCAGGATCAGCGCGGCCGTCTTCTCCTATGCCGTGCTCGGAATGGTGGAGGGAATCGGTCTGTATCTGGAGAAGGCCTGGGCTGAGTACTTGACCCTGGGAATTACCGCTTCCTTCCTGCCCTGGGAGATCTTCGAGGTGATTCGGAGACTGACGCCGATCCGGGCTGGCTTGCTGGTGATCAATGCGCTGGTCTTTCTTTACCTGCTGAAGCTGGTGATTGAGCGCGGGAGGCAGGTGCGCAAACCCGAAATTGTGTAACCTGCAGGGGTGAAATCGGTCGGTCGAAATCGGAATTCCTGGCGAGGGACAGTGCAGAGCATGTCGATTTTCGCTTTTTGTTCACCTATCACGCCCCGCCGGTCCTGTCCAGTAGCGGAACCAAAGAGGTAAACACTACATCTTGTGGTAATCGAACTTTCTTAGTCTATTAGACGAATTTCCCACAGTCGCCCGCAAACTTCCCGACTTTACGTCATTTTTTTTCTTGGCATGCGTCCATAACGGCTGTACTATCGCTCTTGTGGAGTGAAGTAGAGTCAAGTGGTCAAAAGTGGGAACCGGACAAGTTCAGCAAAATCCGAGCCCACCAGAGCCGCTGAACTGTTCCAAGGCAAGTTTACTCGCATTTCTTTTTCTCCACGAAGCATCCGGGACGCAAAAAAACGGCTGAGGAATCAGCCTGGCTAACGGGAGCAGGGAAGTTCGGAGCAGGGAACCAGCCGCCGCACGAGATATGGAATCACCCGCGGAACGGCAAGAGGCAGAACGATGTTTCGCGGAAACCATCCGGCGAAGGTCGATGAGAAAGGGAGACTGAAGGTCCCCTCTGCGTTCAAGCAATTGCTGGATGCGGCCAACGTCACCCAGTTCTACATCACCTCGACGGATGGAAAAAGCGCCCAGGTGTGGCCGCTGCCGGAGTGGGAGAAGCAGGAAAAGCTGCTGGCGGAATACAGCACCATGGACGACGCGGTGGAGAAGTACCTGAACCTGACCAGCTACTACGGCCAGCAGGTGGAGATTGACAGCCAGGCGCGGGTTTTGTTGCCACAGATTTTGCGCGAAAAGGCCAGGCTGAACGCGGAAGTTTCGGTATTCGGGAAGCTGATTTATCTGGACGTTCAAAACGAGAAGGAATTCGAACAGCGTCTGCCGGCCTACGAATTGACGGCGGAGGAGCGCAAGTCGGTGGCGGCGATTACCCGCCGGCATATTTGAACCGGAAGACCCCCCAGGGGGAGCGCATGACGAAGCCGAATGAACGCCATGTGCCAGTTCTTTTTCAGGAAGCGATCGATTTTCTCAGGGTACGCGTCGACGGGACGTATGTTGACTGCACGCTTGGATTGGCAGGGCATGCCGAGGGGATAGCGAGGCTGCTGGGGCCAGAGGGACGGCTGATCGGATTTGACAGGGACCCCGACGCCCTTGAGCTTGCCAGGATGCGGCTGGCCAGGGTCTGCAATGAGCTGGGCAGCCAGGCGCCGCAAGTGACGTTGGTGGGCGAGGCTTTCAGTTCCATTGCCGGGCATGTGAAGCCGGCATCGTTGGATGGTCTGCTGGCCGACTTTGGGGTGAGCAGCCTGCAGTTCGACGAGGTGCACAGGGGATTCAGTTTTCAGGCGGACGGCCCATTAGATATGCGCATGGATACGCGCCGGGGGCCCACCGCCGCACAGGTGGTAAACGAGGCGAGCGAGCGCGAGCTGGCAGACCTCATTTACGAATACGGAGAGGATAGGAGGTCGCGGACAGTCGCCAGAGCCATTGTGCGTGGGCGGCCGGTTACCACCACGGGGCAGCTAGCCCGCCTGGTAACCTCAGCCGCTCCGCCAATGAAACAAGGGCGGATACATCCGGCGACCAGAACCTTTCAGGCTCTTCGTATCTACGTAAATCGCGAGTTGGACGAAATTCGGGCGTTGCTGGAGGCCGCACCCAGGTTGCTCAAGCCCTCCGCACGACTGGTCGTCATCAGCTTCCACTCATTGGAAGATCGCATCGCAAAAGACAGTCTGCGGGAAGGCGCGCAGAAGGGAATCTGGGAGATTCTGACCAGGAAGCCGGTCACGGCCGGGGAAGAAGAGATGGAGCGCAACCCACGTTCGCGGAGCGCGAAACTGAGGGCGGCGGAAAGGACAGCTACTAGCTTCTAGCTACTAGCTTTTAAGCGGCGCGGAGCTAGAAGCTAGCAGCTAGAAGCTAGCGACTCCGGGAGGTTAACCATGGCGGCATTCGCGACAACTTATTTTGAAGCAAGCCGCGGGCTGGGTGCTCGGGAGCGGGAGCGGAACGCCGAGCTGATGGCTCAGCAGCCACGGCGCAGGCGGGGCGTGCGCACGCCGGAGTTCTACTTTGCCAAGCACTTTGACAACTCGCGGCTGGTGAAAGCGCCGGACCCGGTGCGGGTGCGCGAGATGCGCCTGTTTTCCGCTGCGATTGCGGTGCTCTTCTCGCTGGTGATGGTCTATGGTTTGCAGCACTTCTATGCCATTGAGGGCGGTTACCGGGTGGAGTCGGAGAAGCAGGCGGTGGACCAGTTGCGCGAGGAGAACCGCCAATTGCGGCTGACCGAGGCACAGCTTACGCAGCCGGGCCGGATTGACCAGATGGCCCGCCAACTGGGACTTGCGGAGCCGCAGCCGGGCCAGATAATTCATCCCAATGCCCGTCCCGATGCTGGGACTCCAGCCATTGCCCAGGTGACGCCTCCGGCGCAGCCCGCGCAGTAGGCGGAAGGACAGCTACCAGCTTCTAGCCTCTAGCTTCCAGCTTTGGAGTGCCGGTAACGAGAGTTTGGGCTTGCGCCGACTGTTTCATAAGTCAGGAACAGAAGGCGATCTACAAGCTGGATGCGCAGGGGGGCTAGAAGCTAGAAGCAAGCAGCTAGCTGCTGCAAGCGGAGCAGTTCGAGTCCCTGGAGCAATTCCTCATGGAAACAGCCCTTCGAGCCAACCGGAACCGCACCAATGCGGCACACGTCATTCCTCTCAAGCGAACGCGCTTCTGGCTGATCTGCTTGTTCTTTCTGGTATGGGCGGTGGTGATTGGCGGGCGGCTGTTCTGGTTGCAGATGGTGCGCCACCAGGAGTTCGTGGAGCGCGCCGAGCAGCAGCAGCAGCGCACTTTTGAGGTAGCTCCCCGCCGCGGCGTGCTCTACGACCGCAACCTGCATGAGTTGGCCATGACCGTGCAGGCGGATTCCATCTACGCCGTGCCCACCGAGATCGACGACAAGCAGACGGCCGCGCACGCCCTGGCCGTGCTGGTGCACACCGACCCGGAAGATGCACTGACCACCGAGGAGCAGGTTTCCGAACGGCTCACCAACGGGCATAGCTTTGCGTGGGTGGCGCGGAGGGCAACGCCCGATGTTGCGGCGCGCGTGAAGGCGCTTCCGATGAAGGGGATCTACTCCCAGAAGGAGTTTCAGCGGTTTTATCCGGACAACGAGATCGCGGCGCAGGTGCTGGGCTATGTGGGCGTGGACGATACCGGGCTGGGCGGCCTGGAGCAGAAATACGAGCCGCAACTACACGGCACTCCGGGCCGCATGTACACGGCCATGGATGCGCGGCGCAAGGTATTGGGGTCCAGCGAACACGAGCCCGAGCCGGGCCAGAATCTGGTGCTGACCATCGACGAGAACATCCAGTTCCTGGCGGAGCGGGCGCTGGACCACGCCATGGAGCGCACCCAGGCGGTCAACGGCACGGTGGTGGTACAGGACGTGCATACCGGGCAGATCCTGGCGCTGGCCATCCGCCCAACCTTCAATCCCAACCAGGCCCGGAGGACGACGCCGGGCCTGTTGCGCAATCACGCCGTGAGCGACGTCTACGAGCCGGGTTCGGTTTTCAAACTGGTCACCTATTCGGCGGCGCTGGAGCAGCATGTGGCCTCGCCGGACGACAAGATCGACTGCCAGGGCGGGCAGATCACCCTGGCCGGCCGAGTTATCCACGACGACAAGTCGGACCACTATGGGGTGATCACGGTGCATGAGGCGCTGGAGCATTCGAGCGACGTGGCCGCCGTCAAACTGGCGCTGAAAGTTGGTCCGGAGCACTTTTACCAATTCATACGCGACTTCGGCTTTGGCAGCCGCACCGGCACGGAACTGCCCGGCGAGACGCGCGGTCTGCTGCAGCCGGTAAAAAAGTGGGGTACGACGTCGATCGCGTCGATTGCCATTGGCCAGGAAGTAGCTGTGACGCCGCTGCAACTGGTCTCAATGGTTTCGACCATCGCCAACGGAGGGGTTTACCTGCCGCCGCACGTGTTGATGCCGGGCCAGGCGGGAGCCGGCGCCAATGGACAGCGCGGGGCAGGCTCGTTGCAACCGGAGCCGTTCAAGCTGGGAGGCGATCTGCCCAATCCGCTTCCGGCGGGCGCGCACCGCGTGCTCTCAGAGATGACGGCAGCGCAGATGCGCAAGATGATGGAAGGAGTGGTGCTCTACGGCACAGGCAAGCCGGCGCAACTGAACGGATACTCCTCCGGCGGCAAAACCGGGACCGCGCAGAAGATCGATCCGGTCACGCACACCTACTCGAAGACTATGCACATTGCCTCGTTCGCGGGCATTGCGCCGGTAAATAATCCGGTGATCTCGGTGAGCGTAGTCATCGATAATCCGACCAAGGGCCCGTCGTACTACGGCACCGCGGTGTCGGCGCCGGTTTTTGCCGAGGTGGCGCAGCAGGTGCTCGAGTATCTGGGCGTGCCGCACGATATCGAAGTCCACGCGCCGCGCGTCAAGTCCCAGGCCGATGCGCTGGTTGCGGAAGACGACGCGCACGCGCAGGGCGAGGACATCAATACTCTGTTTGCCGCCATCAACGATCTGCCCAGCGACGATCCGTTGCGCGCGGGGTCAGACCAAACGGGGAGCGCAGGCCAGGCGGCCACGCAGCCCGCGCCGCAATCCCCCACGCAGGCCGCCTCCGCATCGGCTCAACCCTCCGCGCGGCATGCAAACGCCTTGGAGCAAAAGACGTCGCTGGCGGTCATGGTTCCCGACGCCAGGCAACTGCGCGTTCCTTCGCTCGTCGGGCTGCCGTTGCGCAAGGTCGTCGAGCAGGCAGCCGCGGCGGGCCTTGAGGTGCGCATCGCCGGCGACGGCACGGTGCGGGAACAGGCTCCCGCTCCCGGCACCATCGTTGCGTTCGGGACGCAGATCGTGGTCCGCTGCAGGCGGTGAGGCTCTCCCGCTTGCGAAGAGAGACGGATTACAGCCCTTCCGGCCACTGGCGAGTCACCTCGAGCGCTTCGCCTGTTTCGAGAAGGCTCTTGAGGCTGGCAAGGATCACCGGCCATCCGCCCGACACCGCCTTGATCAACTTCGAGTCGGGCTTGCCCATCTCATGCGTAACGGTGAGCTTGACCGAATCGCCTTTCTCTTCGAGTTCGTAGGTCAGATGCGAGAAGCCCTCCGCGGTCATCTCGGGGAACATGTGATTCTGCCACTTCAGGACCAGACGCTTGTGCGGCTCGATTTCTACCACTTCGCCGCTGTCGGCTGTTGCCCCATTTGGTTTCGCAATCCGCCAGGAAGCGCCGGGTTTCCATTCGGACTCCTGCGTTGTTCCCATCCAGAATTGGCGCGTGAATTCGGGTTCCGTCAGAGCCCGCCACAGTTTCTCCGGCGTGGTGCGGATAAACGTCATATAAACAAATTGCGATTCAGCCATTGTTTTCTCCCTCCAGTTTTTCTTTGAGTTCGGCGAGGGCCCGAAGACGTCCCCGCTCGTATTTGTCGATCCAGCGTTCGGCAATCTCGTGGATCGGCATCGGATTCAGATAGTGCAACTTCTCGCGGCCCCGCCAGATGGTGGCCACCAGCGTTGCTTCTTCCAGCAACTTGAGGTGTTTGGTTACGGCCTGGCGGGTCATGTCCAGGTGCTGGCAAAGCTGTCCCAGCGTTTGCCCGTTGTCGGCCCGCAGCCGGTCCAGCAACAGCCGGCGTTCGGGAGCAGCGAGCGCCTTGAACACCTTGTCCACATCCGCGCCCATTGCCGTCATATTAAGCAACCTTTTGGTTGCATGTCAAGAAGAAATTTATCGGTATTTAGCAGTCCACTGGTAGAATCCCGAAATGGCAATGCAGTTGGGTTTCAAGGACATCGCCGGGCCGCTGGTCTCAATGTTCGCGGCGTGCATTTCGATATGGTTCTTCGTCCTCAGCCGCCGCCTTTCAAGGAGGATGGCAGATCGCTCGCTCAACCTTGAAGCGCATAAGATGCTCCTTGACGTAAATCGGCAGTTGATTGCGGATCCCAGGTTATGGGTTTTCTACGACGATCATCCCATCTGCAACGACCGGGAACTGAACGACAACTCTCTGCAATTCCGGGCCAAGCTTGAGGCCTTTGCGTATCTCCAACTGAACATGTTCGAGATTGTCCTTCTAGAAGTTCCAGAGCCGTCTACAGGAGAGGATCGCAATCCATCAAGTGTCTGGTGCGACTTCTACTTCGATACTTTGTCGCGTTCAAGTGTCATGCGTTCGATCCTGGAACGGCCCAATAGCGCACGAATATACAACACTGTCTTGCTGACGCTTTATGACCAGTGGAAAACAGGCGCTGCGGCGGCTTTGGAGCAATCCGCGCCATCAGATTGACCTTCGCGTACGTTGGCGTACTCGCAATAAGAAGGCTTGTGGGGTTCCCCCGGGTTTTGAAACCGCGTGGCTCTTGAGTATTGTGTCGCTATACCCAGTCGGCAATCTACAATTGAGCGCGTGATGAAGTGGAAAGATCTGATCGAAGAAGTAACGGCCGTCGGAGCTGGCGGCGGCTCGGAGCAGCCGGTGACGGGCGTGGAGTACGACTCGCGGCGGGTGCGGCCGGGATCGGTGTTTGTGGCCATGAAGGGCGGCTCGACGGACGGCAATCGCTACCTCGAAAAAGCAATTGCCGCGGGCGCGCTGGGCATCATCACCGACTCGGCGCAGAAGTTCGATCATCTGCTGGTCTTCGAGGCCGGACTGCCGGTGCTGGAGGTGGAACACGGACGGCGCGCGCTGGCCGAGGCTGCGGCGGCCTTCTTCGGCCATCCCGAGCGCAGGCTGGCAGCTACCGGAATCACCGGAACCAACGGCAAGACCACCACGGCATTCCTCACCGAGGCGCTGCTCAACGCGGCCGAGCGCACAACCGTGCTGGTGGGGACGATTGAATATCACGTGGCGGGCGAGGTGAGGCCGAGTGTGCACACCACGCCCGAGTCAAGGGATTTGTTTGATCTGATGGCCGAGGGCGTGGGCCGCGGCGCTACGGAACTTGTGACCGAGGTTTCAAGCCACGCGCTGGACCAGGGCCGCGCGATCGGTTTGAATTTCGATGTGGCCGTGTTCACCAATCTTACCCGCGACCACCTCGATTATCACCAGACGATGGAACAGTACTTCGCTGCCAAGCGACTGCTGTTTGACGGCACGGTCTACCCGGCTCCACGCGTGGCGGTGGTGAACGCGCACGATCCGCGCGCGGAGGAGCTTGCCGAAGCCGCGCGAAGGGCAGGCGCGGAGGTGCGCACCTATGGAATAGGGCAGGGCGACTGGCGCGCCGCGAGCTACTCGCTCACTCCCGGCGGCGCGGTTCTCGATCTCGAAACGCCGGCGGGTTCGGCCAGGGTGACTTCGCGGCTGGCCGGCGAAGTGAACATTCTCAACCTGCTGGCCGCGTTCACGGCCGCCCACGCGCGGGGCGTCGCTTTTTCCGATCTGGAGGAATCTGTTCCGCAGCTGAAGCCGGTTCCCGGCCGCTTCCAGCCGGTTGATGCGGGGCAACCCTTTACGGTGATCGTGGACTACGCGCACACCGACGACGCTCTGCGCAACCTGACGGCGCTCGCCCGGCAGATGACGGCGCAAACCGGTGGCCGCGTGATTACGCTGTTCGGCTGCGGCGGCGACCGCGACCGCACCAAGCGGCCGAAGATGGGCCAGGCTGCCGGAGCGGGGAGTGACTTTGTGGTGGCCACCAGCGACAATCCCCGCTCCGAGGATCCGATCGCGATTCTGGCCGAGATCGAACCGGGATTGAAGGCCAGCCGCCGAACCAATCCAGTCCAATACACCATCGAGCCGGATCGCGCCGCGGCCATTCGCCTGGCGCTCCAGGCGGCCAGGGCCGGGGACGTGGTTCTGATCGCCGGCAAGGGCCACGAGAAGGAGCAGATTTTGGCTGGCCGTACGATTCCCTTCGACGATGCGGCGATTGCGCTTTCGGCGCTGGCTGAATTGGACTATCGTGGAGAGCAATGAAACTCACATTGGCAGAGGCGGCAATCGGCGCGTGCGCGGTTTTGGAGGCTCCGGCCAGCGTGGTGAACGCCGGTGCGCTGGTGGTGAGCGGTTACTCCATCGACTCGCGCACCGTGGCCGCCGGCGAGCTGTTTTTTGCCGTGCGCGGGGAGCGGCTGGACGGGCACGACTTTGTGCTGGCGGCCGTGGAGCGCGGGGCCGTTGCGGCGGTGGTGTCGCGCGCGCGGGTGGCCAGCTTGCCTGACGCGGCGCTGGCCGCGCCGCTGCTGATCGCCGAAGACCCGCTCGTTGCGTTGCAGGCCCTGGCCGCCCATGTGCGCCGGCAGTGGGGCCGGCGCGTGGTCGCCATTGCCGGATCGGCCGGCAAGACCACCACCAAGGAAGCGGTGGCGGCGGCGCTGGGCGCGAAGTTCAACGTGCTCAAGTCGCGCGGCAATCTGAACAACAGTTTCGGCCTGCCCTTGCAACTGCTGCGCCTGGAACCGGAGAACGAGATCGCGGTGGTCGAGATGGGGATGAACCACGCGGGCGAGATCGCTGCGCTGGCGCGGATCGCCAGCCCCGACTGGGGCGTGGTGACCAACGTGGGCACGGCGCACATTGAAAACTTCGCCGACGGTCAGGCCGGGATCGCACGCGCCAAGTTGGAACTGGTGGACGCGCTGCCGGCCAATGGCGTGGCCTTCCTCAACTGCGACGATCCGTACGTCTCGCAGTTTGGCCGCGACTTTCCCGGCCGCGCCGTTTACTTCGGCGCCGGCCCCTGCGCGGATCCGCAACTTCTTGAAGCCAACGAAGACCTGGGGGGACTGCATCTGCGCTATCGCGCCGGGGTGCGCGAAGGGGAGTTCACCCTGCGCCTGCTGGGAACGCACAATGCATCGAACGCGCTGGCAGGACTCGCCGTTGCTTTGGAAGCGGGCGTCGACGTGGATGCGGCGGTTGCCGCGCTCCAATCGCTCATCGCCGGGGACAAGCGCGGCGAGGTGATGGAGATCGATGGCGCGACGATTCTGAACGACAGCTACAACTCGAATCCCGAGGCGTTGCGCTCGATGATCCGCACCCTGGCCACGCGCCCGGCCCGTCGCCGCATCCTGGTGGCCGGGGAGAT
>DASWZM010000073.1:0-2231 GCA_036404455.1 Occallatibacter sp.
CGTACTCACCGGCACGCTGCCCACGCTCACACGCGACGAAGCCAAGCGAAGGATCGAGGCCGCAGGGGGTAAGACCGCTGGGTCCGTCAGCAAGAAGACCAGCTACGTGGTAGCCGGCGACGATGCCGGTTCCAAGCTCGACAAGGCCCGTGAACTCAATATTCCCGTGATCGATGAGGCCGGACTGATGGCGTTGTTTGAGGCCCCACCGGCAACAGAATAGACCGCGTTTCACCCGCCCCGGGACGGCTAATCCCGGAACCCTTCCGATCGGCTCGGCTCCAGGGCATCAACGGAAGCACAACAAGAAATGCCAACAACAGGTCCATCCACACGGCAGCCTCCCATTCTCCCGTCCCCGGTCAGGAACCGGACCGGCGCCGAGCGGCGATATCAGGGCGGCGCTCAGCGGCGCGCAGTTCCCGCTCCCGCTCCCGCTCCCAGGCTTCGGCACGCCAGTTGCGCGAGGCAAAGCGAGGCGGCTCGTCGGGAGCTGTGGGCTCCTCGGCCTGCAGTCTTGCCGGCGTGGCAACCAATTCCGGCTGAGCCCTGAGCGGGGGCCGCTTCGGCAAGACCGGCAGGGGCGGCGTCAACTGCCGCGCCGACGGCTCCGCCTCAACAAATGCCGCGTTGGAGGTCAGGCTGGCATCGGTGCCCACCGCCTGCTCCATCCCCCCGCCGTCCTCCGCTGCGCCCGCCTGCGCACGCACCGCCAGCGCCCCAGCCATGAATTCGTCCACCAACTTGTGCAGGCAGGTCTGCCCGCACAGATGCTTCATCCCGGGACGCAGCCGGTTCCGCGAATTCCACCCGCTCACCCGCAGCTCTCCGCCCTGGTCATAAGCCACAAACCAGTGGTTCGTCTGCTTCTTCTCCGTTCCGCAGATGTCGCACGATATCGCCTGCCGGATCACCGCATTTCCCCCAGTCCGCGCAGCCTTCCCGCGGCTTGGCCGACTCCTATCGTTCCTTCCCGTCTCTTTGCGGTGGCCGCTGGCGGTTACCCACAACCCCGGCAGCCAACCCAGATTGGAGAACTCTCGGAATCGCCCTCTTCTATTTCATCGCGCATCCGGGGAAACCGGTGAGATTGATGGGGAAAGAATCGAAAGATGGATCAAATCCGGACAAACAAATGCGGGAGCGTCCTGAATCGGAACACGCAGCCAGCTTCGATTGAAAGAAACGGGGGAAACCTGGCCGCTCTCTGAATATCCGCGCCCAGCGCCGGTTGCGGCGCCCGATGAACGCGGCGAAAAAGCTCCCGGTGCTCAGAAGTTCCGTGCCCAACCCGGCTTTTCCGCAGCGGTCTGGATTCACTGCCGTGGCGCGAAGTACCCCTTCTTGGCGCGCGCCTGGAAGCGCCGGTCGTTGCAATAGAGATAGATGGTGCGGAAGGATCCGTCGTATTTGAAGTCGGCGGGCGTATAGGTCAGCGCGTATTGGCTGCGCAGCTCCTCCTCAATGTCTTTGAAGCTGCCCGACATCTCTTCGACGGTGGGCGGGAAGAAGACCCGGCCGCCGGTGGACTCCGACATCTGGGCCAGCACCGCGTCGCCCTTGCCGCGGCTGGGCGTCCAGTTGGTGCTGATGGCGTAGATGATGGTCTCCGCCCGCTCGCACTCTTTGATCACCTCGTCCGGGTGGACACGGCTCTGGTTGTCGTCGCCGTCGGAGATGAGCACCATCGCCTTGCGAACCGGCTCGGGTCCGCGCTCCGTGAGCAACTTGTCCCGGCAGGCCGTGTAAACCGCATCGAACAGCGCCGTCCCGCCGCCGGGTCGCAGCCGGTTCACTCCCGTCTCCAAAGCATCGACGTTGTTGGTCCAGTCCTGGGTCACCGTCGGCGTTACATCGAATCCCATCACGAATGCGCGGTCGCTGCGGGACTTAAGAATCTGCAACAGAAACTCGGTCGCGGACTGTTGCTCGAACTGGAACCGCGAGCGAATCGACGTGCTGGCGTCGATGACGATCCCCACCCGCAGCGGCAGGTTGATCTGCTGGTGGAAGGAGTTCACCTTCTCGGGCGCTTTCTGATCGTCGAGCAGCGCGAAGTCGCTCTGCTGAAGGTTGGGAATGTAATGCCCATGCTTGTCCGTGACGGTGAAGATGAGGTTGACCTCGTTCACGCCAAGGCGAACGATTGTGGGAGACTCTTCAGTCTGCGCTTGGCCAGACGGGGCTCCCGCCTGTTGGGCTGCTGGAGCTCGCGCGGGCGGTGGCGCCGG
>DASWZM010000074.1:0-1552 GCA_036404455.1 Occallatibacter sp.
AGGCCAACTCCCAATCCCAGCCCGAAGACGGCATAGAGGAACCATGCGATGCCGGTTGCGCCCAGATCGAGCATGCCGTGAATGGAGCGCAGTCCGTTTCTGAACATGCACCAGCGCAGCCTGGCCAGCGCCGCATACTGCGCTCGCGCCTGAGCGCCGAGCACCCCTCCGCCGGACTCGGTATCCGCGGGCTTTCCCATCCCATTCGGGCCAGCCCCGTTCAGGTCAGCCCCGCCTGGGCGAACCCCGTTTACGCCAGCCCCGCCTACGCTAACCATGACAGCTCCTGCGCCGGCTCCTGCTGCCCGCCCGCTCCCACTATCGACAGAAAAATCTCTTCCAGCGTCAGCCGCTGTTCCTGCTCGGCGCCCGGCAGTGTGGATGCCACTCCCGCCCGCAACTCCTCGATCGAGCCATTGGCCACCAGCCGCCCCTGGCTGATAATGGCCACGTGGCTGCACAACCGCTCCACGATCTCCAGAACGTGGGTGGTGAGAAATATGGTTGCCCCCCGGTTGATCATCCCCATCAGCATGGCCTTCAACATCCCCGCCGCAATCGCGTCCACGCCCTCGAACGGCTCATCGAGAAACAGCACCTTGGGCCCGTGAATCACCGCCGCGGCCAGCGCCAGCTTCTTTTGCATTCCGTGCGAAAAGTCGGTCACCATTTTCCGGCTCTCATTGGCCAGTTGCATGAATTCGAGCAGCTCTTCAGTCCGCCGCTTGGTCGTATCCCTGTCCAGCCCATACATGCGGCCCACAAAGTGCAGATATTCGGGCGCCGTCAGCCGTCCCAGCAGCGCCATTCCTTCCGGCACCACGCCAATCTGGCGCTTCAGGTCCAGCGCCCCGGCCCCAAACGGCTGGCCAAGAATTGCCATGGTCCCCGCGCTCGGCTCCAACAGGCCGGTCAGCATCTTGATGGTGGTGGACTTGCCCGCTCCGTTCGGCCCCAGAAAGCCGAAAAACTGGCCCGGAGCCACGCTCAGCGTGACATCGTCCACGGCAGTCAGCGCGCCGAAGCGCCGCGTGAGCCCGTGGGTTTGAATCGCCGCATTTTCCATGTGCCGCCAGCATAGCAAGATTGGCTCAGGGAACAAAACGTCGCGGCTCCGGGAAGAGCGCAGCGCACTCGCACCGAGGGCTTGAATCGTTGTGTGGCAAGCAAGCGGAAGCACGCATTCCGGCCCTATTTGGGGGTCGTCACCGGGGCCGTCCGCATGGGTGCGGCCAGGTCGCCGGCTTTACCTGCCGCTTCCAGGTGATTTTGCACCTCCCTGAGTGCCGGATCTTCCGGAAACAGCGTGCGGTACTTCTCAACCAGGTTGCGCGCACGCCAAGCCTGTCCATCCATGACGTATTGCCGCGCCAGCGTCGCCGTCAGCGGCCCGGAGTAAGGATAAGCAGCCACTCCGCGCTCCAGCACCGCCTCGGCTTCCTGCCCCTTGCCCAGGTTCTCAAGAGCCGTGGCCAGGTTCAGAAACGTTGTCGGCTCCTCCGACCCCTGCTTGAGCGCCCGTGCAAAATCGTCGGCAGCCTTGGCATTGTCC
>DASWZM010000075.1:0-1643 GCA_036404455.1 Occallatibacter sp.
ACATCCCCACACCAACCGGCGACAGCTTTCGCTGCGACTGTGCGAAGCCTGGGGGTGGAAGCAGGCCAATGGCGCACTCCGCGACATGGTCTGCCGAGGACTGCTGCTGGAACTTGCGCGGGCCGGGCGCCTGGAGTTGCCGCCCGCGCGCCACGTGCACCGCAACCCCCTCGTCCGGCGCGCGACGGACGGGGGGAAAGCCCCGGCCCCGCTACTGCTGGACACCACTCCCCTGGAGACCTCGCTGCGGGCGCTTCGGCCGTTGGAGTTTCAGCAAGTGCGGCGCACCCCCGAGGAACCGCTCTTCAACTACCTTGTCGCCCAGTATCATCCACTCGGCTACGCGCGGCCGGTTGGGGAACACCTCAAATATCTGGTCTCGGCTGCGGGCCGGGTGATTGCCTGCCTGGCCTGGTCGTCGGCGCCGCGGCATCTGGGCGCCCGCGATCGCTTTATCGGCTGGTCGGCGGAGGCGCGGCGCCGCAATATCCGTTTTCTCGCCTACAATCCTCGCTATCTCATTTTGCCTTGGGTCCGCGTCCCGCATTTGGCGTCGCACGTTCTCGGTCAGATGGCGCGAAGAATCGCGGCAGACTGGGAGCGCATCTACGGGCACCCCATCTATTTTCTCGAGACCTTCGTCGATCCCGAACGCTACCGCGGCACGTGTTATCGGGCGGCGAACTGGGTGGTGATGGGGCGCACGACGGGGCGGGGCAAGAACTGCCCGAACAAGCGACCGAACCGGTCGATCAAGGAAGTGCTGGGGTATCCGCTCACGCCGCACTTTCGGGAGTTGCTGGCGGAGGTTTAGGATGAAACCCGCGAGCGAGGTGATTGAAGTGAATCTGGAAGAGTGGGAAGCGCTGCTCGAGCGGGCGCGAAAGGAACCCCTGGACGAGAAGGGTTATGAGAAGCTCCAGGCGGCGCTGCGAGCCTTCCGTGTCCTGACCGAAATGATCGGGGAGAAGAACACCACGATTAGCCGCCTCCGTGCGCTGTTGTCGAAGCCCAGCACGGAGAAGACCAGCAAGGTGCTGGAGCAAGCAGGGATCAAGGCCCCTCCGAAAAACAGTCCGCCTGCGAACGCGCCGGGCCCGCCAAAGCCGGGACACGGCCGAAACGGCGCCCAGGCATATGGCGGGGCTCGCCGGATCAAGATCGCGCACTCTTCCCTCAAGCCGGGAAACCGTTGTCCGGAGTGCCAGAAGGGCAAAGTTTACGAACAGAAGGAACCCGCTCTGCGCATCCGGGTCGTGGGCCAAGCGCCGATTGCGGCCACGGTCTATGAACTCGAACGTCTCCGCTGCAACCTGTGCGGCGAGATTTTTGAAGCGGCAGCTCCGGCGAGCGTGGGCGAGAAGAAGTATGACGAGACGGCGGCGGCGATGATCGCGCTGCTGAAGTACGGTAGCGGGGTGCCCTTTTACCGGCTGGAAGGACTGGAGGCGAGTCTGGGGATTCCCTTGCCGGCCTCGACCCAGTGGGAGATCGTCGAGGAAATCGCCGCCCCGATCCGGCCCGCTTTCGACGAACTGATCCGCCAGGCAGCGCAAGGCGAGGTCTTTTATAACGATGACACCAGCATGAAGATTTTGGCGCTGGCCCGAGCGAGTCCTTCCCGCCCCGAGGGGAAAGAGGAA
>DASWZM010000076.1:0-5148 GCA_036404455.1 Occallatibacter sp.
TGCGGGAGTTGGTTACGGAAAAGCTGCCGTCGGGCGAGGCGACGACTTTGAGATAGGCACCGTCTGTGGCTGCGCCCTTTGGATTGGCGATGAGGGCGGCGGGGCTGTTGTGGGTGGCGTCGGAGTCCTCGGCGGTGTGGAGTTGCCAGAGATCCTCGAGGCCGGGGCTTTCATGGATGGTCTGCCAGGCTTCGGGGCTGCCGGCCTTGTGGGCGCCGTTGTCCATGATGGCCACGCGGGGATGAATGGCATTGACGAAGGCGCGGGAGTTGGAGAGGTTGAAACCGTGATGGTTGACGAGATAGAGGTCGACCGTGCCGATGAGATTGTTGGGGCAGACAAGCGGAATCTCCTTGGCCTTGGTGAGGTCGCCGAGGTCGAGGAAGCGGAAGCTGCCGAAGGTGACGAGAATGCCGGCCGAGCGGGGATTCTCAGTTTCGTCGAGCTCCCATTTGGGCTCGGTGGCGCAATACGGGTTGGGCGTGGGCTGGATGCCGGGAACGGAGGCGATGTGCTCGCCGTCGGCGGTGAGGACGATGGTGTCGAGGCCGGGGAGATTGATGGTGTCGCCGGGGTGGACGATGCGGCGGGGCTTGCCCTGGATGGCCTTTAGATACGCGGCGTAATCGTGGCGCGTGATGTCGGAGTCTTCGCGGTTGGGGCCGTGGTCGAGGAACTCGCCGATGGGGACGCGGTTGACGAGTTCGGGCACGCCGCCGACGTGATCGGTGTGGAAATGCGTGACGAGCAGGTGGTCGATGCGAGCGATGCCGGCGTCGCGCATGGCTTGTTGAACGCGGCCGGCGTCGCGGCCATTGGCGTCCGGCCAGCCGGTATCGACGAGGAGCGAAGCGCCGGAGGGGGAAACCAGCAGCGTAGCCTGGCCGCCTTCGACATCGATGGCGTAGATGAGCAGGTTCCTGGCATGCGTGGCCTGGGCTGAAGCGGGCTGCGGGAGCGAGAACAGTGCGAGGCAGCAGACGAGGATGGGCAGCGGAATGGAGAGGACGCGGGCCAGGCGCGGCAGAAGCCGGCGGCGGAGATGGGCGGAGCGTGGATCGGCGGCGTTTCGCATTTGTGGACAGTGTACCTGTTTCTGCCTGGACCGGGGAATGGGGTTGGGGTGGCTCGCCGGGCTGGGTCTCGACTTCGAGTGACGGCGCGCAGGGCCGTGCTGGTGTAAACTGATCGAGACCCCCAGCCGGCTCCTTGCGAGCCGGCTCGATTGTGTCGGGACGTGGCTCAGCCTGGTAGAGCACTCGCTTGGGGTGCGAGGGGTCGGCAGTTCAAATCTGCCCGTCCCGACCATTATTAGAATCAACGACTTAGAAGGATTGTCCTCCAGAGGGAAATTGTAAGGCGAGTACTCAATTAGTGCAAGTATTTGCGGTCATGAAATAGCACCATCCCCCCAGGAGCGACCGCCGAGATTCCGGCGGGTTTCCCCCTTCAAGAATCCCATCAGTGCAACCTACCCTGGTCCCTGCCTCGGCACCACCGACTGCCTGAAGACCGAGGACCCAGATTCAGGCATCGGAAAACTAGCCCAAGAGGGTGTTGTTGGCCTCCGATGTTCTTAGCTCGTTTCAAACCGATGGCGATGAACCCGCACCGGTCTTAGGAACCGTTTTATGCTGTTCTGCAGGACGCTGCACAGAATAGCCTGGAGTCGTCTTCTAACTTATTTCAGTCGTCTAGAGACAGGTTAACCTTTGCACCATCTCGAAAGATGTGGCTTGTTCTTCCGACGGAGTGGTGACTGAATCGGTGACCGAGTCATAAACCCCCTAAGGGTATGGTGTTCTTCGGTCCAACTAGAGCGACCGCCGAACTGGAAGGAGAATCACCGCTCGACATAGATCCGAATAGGGACGTTCTTTAATTGCGTATTTATCGCTCCAACTGACACTTCCTCATCAACCAGTTTTGGAGGCTTCCCTGTTATCCACTCCCGCTCAAAGATTTCACCTCCCGAAACCGTAAACGGCCCTTTCGGGTTAAGCTGAGCGGATTGCAATACGCAAGGCTGATCGCCTACGTTGAAAACTCGATGCTTAATTCGGTACGGGCTGCTCGTACTTTGGCCGTATCGGTCATAGAAAGAGACGATCCGCAATTCACATCCGGCAGCGGTTATTCCGCTGAATTCCTCCCCATTCGGCGAGACCAAAAACCCGCTAGAAAATCCGACGATCACGGCTATAACGACGAGAGCCCCGATCCCTGGCAGGATGATTGCTGCAACATTGAACCGCCTTTCTTTCGGCGCTGGTTCGCCTACCACCTTTTCAACAATGACAAGCTCACTGTTGTATAAGGCCACTTCAAAATCCCCAGACGGCGCGTTAACACTCCAGAAAGTGAACTCGACTGAATCTCCGGACGGAAGATGCGGAATTCGCCAGCGATAACTCATCTTCCAGGGTTCCGATGCAGCGGCATCAACCTGCACGAGAGCTGTTTTGCTTAATGACGGCCGGGAGGCCCAGGACTGAACATCCTCGACCGGGAACTCGAACTGGATCTCCACGTTCTGCAAGTTAATGGTTGAGGTATTACGAAGCGTCAGTTGGTATTGCCGCACGTTCCTCAGCTCTTCAAGCCGACGCTGGGGCTCATCACCCACGAGCCGCGCTAATGTAATCCCCTCCAGTTCGGGGCTAACCAACCGGTTGACTCTTTCGATCAGCGAGATCGACTGGATCTTACTTTTTCTACGACGAAACCATTCGTTCAGAAATGCCCCAGCAGCACCTCCGCCCAGAATTGAGACCACGAGTTTTAGTATTTCCAGCAATCTACTCACTCTCTCAGATTTTCATTCTTGCCGCTTTTATCCTATCGGTTCAGATAGCTGCTTGCGGGCAGGTTCTAGGAGGGGAAGAGCGAATCGGAAGGTTTGGGCACCGTGGCCAGAGGGGCGCGGCGGCGCGGCGGGCGCGGAACCGGCGAGGCGAGCAGACCGGCAATCTCGCGCAGTTCGGCGCGGGCTTGGCCGATGGTTGCGGCAACGGCATCGAGACCTTGGCCGGAGCCGGCGGCCAGGAGCGACAGGCGGGACTGAGAAGCCGTCTGAGGTTCCTGCCTGGGGCCTTTTTGAAGTGCGGAGCGACGGTGGAGTTGGTCAAGGACCTGGCGGGCGCCGGCGAGGGTGTACCCCTCGGCGTGGACGAGGCGCTTGATCTCCAGAACCAGTTCGACATCGCGGCGGCGGTAAAGGCGCTGGCCGGTTCCGCTCTTGTTGGGTTTGAGCTGGGGAAACTGCGTCTCCCAGAAGCGCAGGACGTAGGTTTCGAGGGCGCAGATGCGGGCGACATCGCCAATTTTGAAGTAGAGACGGTCGGGGATCGCAGGCGATTCGAAGGCGCGCTTGTGGGAAAGGTGCGTAGTCATGAGGACGATGAGGAGGGCCACCGGAGCCGGGGTGGAAACCTCGCTCTAAACGCAGTATAGGCCACGATTTGCACTCTTTGTGAAGCAAAATCGGAGGGATGGCCTCATGGTTGCCAGCAGATGCAACGTGGAACAGGGCGGAATGGTTCGAACTTTCAGCCTTTGGCCTCTATCCTCTCGCTTTTCGGTGATGGAATCGGGCTTCGCGGCTGCCCTTTTCTTTATTCGCTTTCCGGGCGGGTGACGGGGGTACGGGCCGGAGAGTGGCGGGGTGCGGCGCGGAGGTACTGGACCGGCCAACTGGCTGGCTCGCCGAGGGTGGCTGCGGCGTGGAGGGGGAAGTAGGGATCGCTGAGCAACGCACGGGCGAGGAAGATGAGGTCGGCGTGGCCCTGGGCCACAATTTCATTGGCTTGTGCTGCATCGGTGATCAGTCCGACGGCGGCAGTGGGGATGTTGGCCTCGCGGCGGATTCTGGCGGCAAACCCGACCTGGTAACCGGGTCCCAAGGGGATTTGGGCGTTGGGGATCTGGCCGCCGGAGGAGACATCGACCAGGTCGACGCCATGATCGCGGAAGAGGCAGGCGAGTTGAACGGATTCTTCGATGTTCCAACCGCCTTTGCGCCCCAGCGACGATGAACTGTCGCCGGGGGCCACGGTTTCCGCCCAGTCGGTGGCGGAGATGCGGACAAGGAGGGGCAGGTGGGCAGGCCACTCTGCGCGGACGGCATCGACGACCTCGAGGACCAGGCGGGTGCGGTTTTCAAAACTGCCGCCGTAGGCGTCGGCGCGCTGGTTGGCGAGCGGAGAAAGGAACTGGTGGAGCAGGTAGCCGTGGGCGGCGTGGATTTCGATGAAGTCGAAGCCCGCAGTGAGGGCGCGGCGGGCGGCACGGCGAAAGGCTTCGATTGTGGCGTCGATGCCGGGCTGGTCGAGGGGTCGAGGGACGGCGTAGGCGGGGGAAAAGGCCAGGGCGCTGGGCGCAACCGGCTGCCAGCCGCCTTCCTCGGGGAGAAGCAGGCGCTCGCCTGTGAAGGGCGGGGTCATGCTGCCTTTGCGGCCGGCGTGGGCCAGTTGAATGCCGGCACGGGCACCCTGGGAGTGAATGAATTGGGCGATGCGCTCGAGGGCCGGAATGTGCGCGTCCTTCCAGATGCCGAGATCGGCTGAAGAGATGCGGCCTTCGGGGGTGACGGCGGAGGCTTCCAGGGTGACCAGGCCGGCGCCACCCTGGGCGCGTGCGCCGAGGTGGACGAGATGCCAATCGGTGGCGAAGCCATCCTGCGAGGAGTATTGGCACATGGGCGAGACGCCAATGCGGTTGGCGAAGGCGACGGAGCGGAGCTGAAAGGGGGAGAAGAGAGGATGGCTCATGGCTTTTTGGATGATCGGGAGAGGCTGGGGATGCAGAGGGAGCTTTCGGGCGTCAGTTGCCGGCTACTATTGATCCGGCCCAAAACAGTGAAACCGAAAAGAGGCAAGAACAACCACAGGTCCTTCGACTCCGCTGCGCTCCGCTCAGGATGACAGATTTGTGGTGGTGTCATCCTTTCGGGCCGGATCAATAGCTGCTAGCCGCGTGGATTGGTCTACTTTTTTTGGGACGGCGGTGACTTTTTCGTCGGGGAGGATGGCGCTTTCCAGTTTGCGGAAAGAGGGCGCCTTGTCGGATGGAGTCTGGACCTGGCGGACGACGTATTCGCGCTCGTAGTGGAGGAGGTTGTTTTTGGCCTTGATGGAGGGGTCGTAGCTG
>DASWZM010000077.1:0-5429 GCA_036404455.1 Occallatibacter sp.
ACCGTTCATGCCAGCCCGGGGAATCACGCCAACGTGCGGGTGCACGTCGACGTGGATCAGACTAGGTCTCTCCATCCTGCCTGACCCAAAAACCCTCGCGCGCGCGCCAGAAAACCGCCGCCGCCCAGTTCACATTCCGTCGCCGGAAATACCGCCGTCCGGCCTGTCCGAAACGGAGTATTCGGAAGCGGAAAAAGAAGTTGGTTCGGTCGCCTAACCGGGCATCGGATCTACTTTGCGTTTTGGTAGTGACAGAGTGCTGCAACCCCGGGGTTGCAGCGTGAGTCTTGACGAGTTATACGTTTGGGACCCTCTTTCTGGACCCTGTTTTCCCGGCCTAGTATAGGAACGCACCGGGAAATCGTATAATCGACGACTGTGGAAAACTCCGTTTTGATGGCTTTTTACACATACTGGTTATCCATGTGACTCAGGTATTCCCAAGGGGTGGTGGTCCGGCGCGTTTTGGGATCTGAGCCGAGTCTGCGATCTGCCGATAAGTGCTCGGTTCCGTTGCCACAGCCTGTTGGACGAGACGATAGAATCGTTTGCCCCGGCGGCGCGATTTGCGCAGGTTGAAGCGGAACGCGAACTCGTCCAGGTAATCCTGGAGATGCGCGGCCCGGACGGCTCCCTGATGCGTCCCCTGCAACCATATCTTCAGCAGCGAGAACACCTTGTGGACCCGCGGCAGCGGGTCCGGCGCCTGTTCGGCGCGGTCCTTGAGACAGGTGATCCTGTGCCGGTAGCCGTCGGCTTGCAGCGGCAGGTATCCCGGCCGCCTGGCCCAAGTTGCTCACTGGTTCATAGTTCAATCCATCCGAAGCGCCGGATGCGGACCCGCAAGTCCGGTGGTGTGGGAGGGGAGAGGTCGTGAGGCCTCCCCCCTATCCCGATTCAGGAGTGAAGTCCCCGGGCTGCTCGTCGTGCCGAACTCTTCCGCCAGGACTCGCGGCTGCAGGTGCGGCACCGGGTCGTCGGCTTGCCCTTGACCGCCTCCGAGTTGGTGTTCTCCGCCGTCCTCAGGTGGCCATGAGGGCACACCTTGATGGGAATGCCGGTCGGCGGCTTCATAACTGGCGAATCGCTGAGCTGCGGGTGATCCGGGTTGCAGCAGGCGCGACCCGCGCAAAACTCCGACGTACGTATGTAGTGCTGAAGGTACTTGCCGGCCGGGATCGGCCCCTCGAATATCTCGTAGAAGACCTTGTGCGCCGTCAACTCCTTGTTGTCGAGCTACAGGCGCCCGTATCCAGTCCCGTCCTTCGGCCCGATGAACTCCCAGCATCTGGTCTCAGGCAGAAAGCGAACCATGGGCAGCAGTTGCTTGGCGGTGAATGTCATGCCTCCAATCATGGACTCTCCCAAGGGAAGCGTCACCGGTTTGATGTTGTAGTGTCACTTCGCCGGTGTCACTTCGGGTGTAAAAGCCTGCCCGCCACTGCAACTCATTGCACAAATCCACAGGAGGGATTCCTTATGCCAAACAAGAGGGGGAGCCCTTGCGAGGCTCCCCTTTTAGGCTCATTTGTTAGTGCGCCCCGCTCACCCTGCGAGGCTTCTAACTACTGGACATCACTGACTTTACCGTCTTTGAAGGTGACCTTCATGCCGCTGTAGTAATAGATGACCTTGGGTCCGAGATTCGCAACCCTGGTGGGCGCGCCCAGAGCTGCCTGCACCTGATCCGTAGTCTGGCCCAGTTCAACGGTCGCGGTTGAAGCCGGAGCAGCGGGAGGAGCCGCAGGAGTAGCGCTTGCCTGCCCACCGCTGTCCTGCGCGGTCTCGGCGGTCACTTCCTGCACCGCCTGGCCGGCCTGCTGGTCCTGCTGCTGAATGTCAGCAGCTGCGTTGGGATCGGGAGGAGGCGCGGCAGCAGCATAGGCCGCGGGCGTGGGTGCGCTTTGAGCGGAAGGCGGAGCCGCCGGCAGGCCACCCTTGCCTTGTTTGGACTGCAGATCCTGGAGTCCCTGATCGATGGTCTCCCGCATGTGGTTCTGCATCTCCTGCAGGTCGGTCAACTGAACCGAAACCGTGAGGGATATCTGGCACTCCGGAGTGCCCTTGCTGGAGAGAACCACCAGATTCGCAGTGGTTGCGTCGGAGGGAGGCGCATCCCTCAACTGCAGCGTGTCGCCGTCGCTGACGACACACTCGGCCCCGGATGCATCGGTGACGTCCAGATTGCCACCGGCCACGAACACGTGCGGACGGCCGTCGCTCAACAGGCGTGCAATTCCGCTGGAGGCGGGGTCGGGAGGCTGGCCTTGCGCGTTCTGAGTTGACTCCTGGTTCTCAAGCGCCAACTGGTTCTTCACTTCGTCGGCGATCATTTGCTTCACCTCGGGGGTAAGCGCCGGCTGGCCGCCTGCCGGCGGCGGGGTACCGGCCTCCTCATTGGCCTCCTGGTGGGCAGCGTAGGCGGCCTGCAAATCCTGCGAGATGATATAGTCCGTCAGCCAGAACGCGGCCGAGGGGTACACCGGATACGGCTGAAAATAGCCGCCGTAGAAGCCGAACCAGGGATTGCCGCCCCATCCCCACCCAAAGGCGATGGGCGCGGCCCAGGGGTTGTAGGCCCATCCGTAGAAGGCCGGGCCGTAGTAGAAGCCGGGGGCATAGACGTTCAGATAAAGACCGTGGTATCCATAGCCGCCGTAGAACCGGTCATAGGCGCGGCCATGGTAGTAGTAGGAGCGGCGCGCAAAGTCATGACCGTGGTACCCATAGCCACGCTGCACGTATCCGGGGCGGCCCCGCTCGGCAACGATGCGGCTGTGATCGGGGCGCTCGACCGAGACTCTGCGGCCGCCGCCCAGGTTGTTATGGACGTCCATGCCGCGCTTGGCGTCATGCACGTCGCTGACCTTGCCGCCGGGGCGGGTGCGAACCGCACTGCCGCTCTTGGTAACGTGCTCACTGCTTCCCTTGGGCGCGGGACCACTCTTGATGGGCGTGTGGCTGGCCGCGGCAGTAGGGTGCGAACCTCCGGTGGGTCCGGCGCCAGTGCGGGTTCCGCCGGTGGTGGTCGTGCGCGCGCCACCGGTGGTGGTGGTGTGCGTGCCACCAGTGGTCGTGGTGGTGTGCGAGCCGCTGCCATTCGCAGTCGGCCCATGTGTGGCTGCTCCTCCAGTGGTTGGCCCATGCGTGGCAGCCCCGCCGGCGGTTGGTCCGTGGGATGCCCCGCCGGTGGCAGGCTTCGCGGCCGCCTTTGGGGCTGGGGCTGCCTTCGCAGGAGCCGCGGCCTTGGCAGGGGGCTTCTTAGTATCGGTGGCTGCGCTTGCCAGGCCGGCCGCGCCCAGCAGCCCGGCGAGAATCAAAGCAACTGAACCGTATCTCACGGCTTTGCGAAGAGAATGCATGATCATCGTGTCCTCAATTCCTTTTCCTGGCCCGCGCTTCATTCCGGATGCGCGAACGATCTATTCAACGTTGCTGACCTTCCCATTGGTGAAGGTCACCTTCATGTCCTTGTAATAGTAGATTTCCTTTGCTCCCACCTTGGCAGCCTTCGTCGGCTGTCCAAAGGCAGCGGTGACCTGATCCTTGGTCTGGCCGATGGCGATGGTCGGGGGCGGGGCATCGGCCGGTGGGGGCGGGGGCGGAATAGCCGCCATGGGCGCTGGAGGAGCGGCAGGGGCTGCCGGAGCCGCCGCCGGCGCGGCCGACTCGGCCGGCTGACCGCCCTGTCCGCCTTGATCGCCCTTATCTTCCGGCGGCTGAACGGTTATGACCTCTGAAACTGTCTTGACAAAATCGTCTGCCGGCGGCACAGAACCCTTTGCGAAGGGGAACTTGATCTCCCCGTAGTAACGGACCTGGTTTCCCGAAGGGTCCGGGTAGGGATCGCTGAAGGTGCTGAGGAGGATGCCGTCTTTTTGAGGGGTAACCCCGGTGACCCAGAACTTCTCTCCGGCGACAAACTTTCGCGATGCGCAGCCGTTGTTTGCGGCATCGGCGGCGCTGCCCCCACCGCCAATTATGGGAATAAATCCTCGGCCGAAGGACTTTGCAGCATCCTTGGCGCGGTTTTTCTGGTTCGCAGTCAGGACCCCATTGCTATAGGTGTTTGAGAATGCGTAGGAGGAGACCGAACTGCACATCATCAGGCCGTCCTTATGCAAGACCAGAACGTCGCCGGCGGTAACAATATCCGAGTGGTCGGCCGCGGATTTCGTGAGCTTGATCTGCGAGACCAGCTTCTGCTGGATAAGCGTCGCCGGGTCGCCTGCCTGAGCTTCCATCCCAATCGTCAAGATCGCCGCCATAGCGGCAAATCCTAATGCGTTTAGCATCTGCAATTTAGCCATCTTCCACTTCCATTTCATGGGTTGCGGGGAATATTTGCCGGATTCCGGAAAAGTACATCACGTTTCAGAGGGCTGTCAAGCAAATGATGCCAGGGACGCACTCGTCCGGAATCTCCTCAATCCAACACAGTAATCAAACGAAAGTTCCGACCATTTTCATTTTTCCCCCAAGGCGGGTTAGCCAGGGAAGAAGAGCAATCAAGCCGGCAAAGCGAGGAGCAGGACGCAGGTGATATTATCCTGACCGCCGCGCTGCTTGGCTGCGTCAATCAGGTTGGCGCAGGCAGACTCGAAGGTCGAGGCGGCGAGAATGGCGGCGATTTCTTCCTGGACAAGGTAGCGGGTGAGGCCGTCGGTGGCAAGGAGAACCGCGGTGCCGGATTGGAGATCGACGGAGAAGAAGTCGGGTTGAACATCGGCCGCGACGCCGACCGCCCGGGTGATGACGGACTCCATGCCGCGGAGGTCTGCGTCCTTCGCGTTCTCGATGGTCAAGGTGCCGTTGCGAATAAGTTCATTGATATAAGAATGATCGACGGTGAGTTGCACGCACTGGCCGCCCTGGATGATATAAGCGCGGCTGTCGCCGACGTTGCCCAGGATGAGCTTGTCCCCATCGAGCGCGGCAACCACCGCGGTGGTTCCCATGCCTCTATTTTCGGGGACTTGCCCGTTTTCCCAAACGTCCAGATTGGCGGCGTTGATGGCATAGAGAAGCCTGGTGCTGACGGGAGCGCCTGAGGCAGCGGAGTAAGCAAAACCCTTCATGATGGCCGCCACCGCACGGGAACTGGCAACTTCTCCGCTGGCCATTCCTCCCATGCCGTCGCAGACGATATAAATTCCAAGCGATTCGTCGTAACCGAAGAAGTCCTCGTTATTTGTGCGAACGCAGCCAATATCACTGAGGGCCGAGACCGCGATGCGCAGGGGTGGGGACACGACGCCGCCGGCGGGCGTCGAATCCGGACTGGCTTCCGCTGGAGCAATGGGCGGCGGCGCCGATTCGGACGGCTGGCTGGAGGGTGCGCCGGATGGTGAAAGCTCGTTGGTGAATTCTTCGCTCATGGTCTCAACTCAAGTATTGCAGAGACGGTTGTTGCTCTCGCCAATGGGTTC
>DASWZM010000078.1:0-1814 GCA_036404455.1 Occallatibacter sp.
AGTTCCCGTACAAGCGCAGGATTCCCTCGCCGCCATGCGCGGCGCGCATCGCCTCCGCCATCTGGTCCGCGGAAGGTGATGAGAATACGTCGCCAATGGCGCAAGCGTCCAGCAAGCCCGTGCCGACGTAGCCTGTGAACACCGGCAGGTGGCCGGACCCTCCGCCCGAAACGATTCCGACTTTCCCTTTCACCGGACCACTCGCCCGCGCAATTACCCGACCTTCGGGCCCTAGCCGCCGGTAGTACTCGGGATGCGCCAGGCACAAACCTTCCAGCATTTCGTCAACATACGCAAAAGGATCGTTGAGGATTTTTTTCATCACCATCTCCGCGAAGAAACCAGATTTACGAGCCTGTGCGGCGCAGTTGTTGCCACTTGATGCGGTCCGAAGCCCACCAGGCCAACAGGTGAAGGCAAGCGGCAACGCCCCCGGCCAGGAAGGGCGACAGTATCGTCCGCCGTCCGCCCATGCCACAGAATAAAAGATAACCCGCGAGCGCCAGGAGTCCGCCGATGCCCGCCCACTTCCAGGCCAGCACCAGTCCCGTCAGCATCACTCCCAGGGCGAGAAACATCAACTTGTCGCGCGCCGTTAGCATCGAGGGCCTCGGCGCGCCCTCACCGATGAGGAACACCAGAATCAGCAATACCAGCAGCGTTCCCAGGGTGCGGGCCGCCCAACGCAGAATCTTAGCCATCAGCATTGCAGGCCTCCTCCGCTTCCCGAGTCTACGGGCAGTAAAATGAAAGAGATGATATCACACCCCCACGTCGACCGCTGATCGGCCATGGAACCTTACAGCAGTGCTCCCGCGGCCGACGGCTTGATAGAGGACGATCCTTAACTTTGCACTGCGACGGATTGGTCAAAGGTCATTCTGACCCTTTGCCGCCGGTTGCACCGCAGCGTCCGGCCGACACGCGCTGACCATCCTTGCGTTAACAGGCGCGGCCTGCATAAAAATCCCTCTTTCTTAGCTTCGATTCGTGCGTTTCGTGCGCAAGAATGCGTTGATTTTGCGCAAATTGTTTTGCCGACTTCGTTTGTTTTCAATGACTTCTTAGCTTCGTTCCCACGATTTTGTGTGTTTTCAGCGGGACGAAGGGGCAACCCTTGCGGTTGCCCGGGGGCGGCCACAAGAACCCCCTCACCCCCCGACCCCTCTCCCCCA
This sequence comes from Occallatibacter sp., assembly GCA_036404455.1. GTDB lineage: Bacteria > Acidobacteriota > Terriglobia > Terriglobales > Acidobacteriaceae > Telmatobacter. The sequence goes on from DASWZM010000078.1 coordinate 1,176, forward strand.
AGGGGGCGTGGGGGGATTGTGGATTCAGGGGGTGGCGCCGACGTGCCGCCCTCTGCCATGTCGGCGTCACGTTCTTGGCCAGTTTGGGGCGACCGGCGCATACATCCCGACCAAACCCGTCGGGACGTATGCGCCACCCCGGTGGGTTCGAGGCTCCCCTCAGGTTCCGGTAGGGGCGGTTCGCGAACCGCCCCTACATCGGCGGCGGGGGTGGTGGGCGCCGGCCGCCCGCCGGCATCGCCCGAAGGGTCATACTGCCCCGCCAGCCGCGACAGCAGGTCCGTGGCGCTGCCCAGCCTCCGTCGCCGCTCCTGCATCTCATCCAGCAGCCGGATCTTCCGCTCCATCTGCCGGTGCAAGGCGTTCGACTGCCGGATGATCGCCGCCCACTGCGCGTGCGAAGGCGCCATCGCCGCGATCCGCGCCGCCCGCGTGTTCTCCACGTGCTCGTGCAGAAACAACTCGTATTCCCCCAACACCTCTTCCGTCTCTTCCGCCTGCGTCATCTCGAAAACCCTCTTCACATCCCCCAAGTCCTGCCCCTCCGCCCGCAGCTTGCGCAGCTTCACAAAGCCGTTCAAGAGCCCTGCCCCGCGTAGCGTCGGTTGCTGGCCGTATAGCGCCAACAGCAGGCGGTGC
>DASWZM010000079.1:0-2662 GCA_036404455.1 Occallatibacter sp.
CGGGATTAAGGGACAAAGACTTCTCACAATTGCGTGAGGCGTTGTCAATCCAGTCCTTGCTCTTATTGAATTGCTGGTAACCAGTCCAATAGGCGTTCCCCAGCGCGGCGTAGGCCAGCGCATAGTTTGGGTCTATCTTCAGCGCCTGCTTGAAGGCCGCGATGGCGCTATCGACGTTCTCCGGCTTCTCATACTCCTGCAAATATCCACGCCCCTGGATGTACGCCTCGTACGCCGCCGGCTGGGTATCTTGGCGGACGCTCAACTTGCGGCGTTGTTCCGGTTTGATCTGCGCCGGCAGCATGTCCAGCGTCTCGCTCACCACCCGGTCTTGTAGTCCGAACGTGTCACCGGCATCCACGGTCATGCTGCGGGCCGCAATCTGCCGGTGGGTCTTGGAGTCAACCAGATAGCAGTTGACGCGAATGGTCTGGCCGGAGCGCTGCAGGCTGATCTCCAGAACCAAATCGGTGCCGAACTCGCGGCGAGCGTCTTCGGCGGTCTTGACTCCCTGGTCGCGCAAATCGCGCGGCGAGACTACCTGGATGGCATCCGTGTCGCTGGCTTGGACAAGCTTGGCGGTCAGGGTTTCGGTCAGGCCCAGACCGAGAGCGCTGGTCGCCGGGTCCTGACCTACGGTGTCGAAGGGCAACACGGCCATAATCCGTTGCTTGGCCGAGGCCGGTTGCGGCCACCAGCGCTTGACGCCATATCCCGCCGCGACTCCTGCCAGCAATACCGCTGCCAGGATCAATGCAGCCTTTCGGTTGCGGGCCCTACGCTGGACCTCGAAAACCTTGGTGCGACGAACTGTTTCCGTGGCCAGCTCATCGCCGGAGAGGATCCGGGTAAGGTCCGCCCGCAACTCCCGCGCCGTCTGATAGCGCAGAGCGGGGTCCCTATCCAATGTTTTCAGGATCACCATTTCTAATGCGGCCGAAACCTCAGGATTGATCAGGCAAGGCCGCACCGGATCGTAATGCAGAATGGCATCGATCAGCAGCGACGGCTGCCGGTCCGGAAAGGCACGCTTACCCGTCGCCATTTCATAAAGCACCGTGCCGGCTGCCCAAATGTCGGAGCGGGCATCGGCAGTCTCGGCCCGCAACAGCTCGGGCGCCATGTAGGGCAGCGTTCCGGTGACCGAGAGACTGGTGTTGAGGTTGGCCGTCTCCGCCAGTTCGATGGGTTCAACCAGCTTAGCCAGGCCAAAGTCGAGAATTTTCAACTGCCCATCGGGGTTGACCCGAAGATTTCCCGGCTTGAGGTCGCGATGGATGACATTCTCGCGGTGCGCCGCTTCCAATCCGCGCGCGAGTTGTATGCCCAATTCCAGGACGGTCTTTTGCGGAAGCGCCTGCTGGCCGAGCATCTCGTCCAGATTGACCCCGGGGATGTATTCCGTGACCAGGTAGTCAATGCCGCGTTCCTCCCCGAAGTCGAAGGCCATGGCGATGTTGGGATGATTCAGCTTGCCAACCGCCAGCGCCTCCTTGCGGAACTGTTTGCGGGTGGCATCGTCGGCGAACAATCCGGTGGGCAGGATCTTGACCGCGACGTCGCGCTGCAGTTGCTCATCATGGGCGCGAAAGACCACACCCATGCCCCCGGCGCCAATCTGCTCGACTAGTCGATAGTGGCCCAACGCCTGGCCGCTGCTGGGAGCTTGAATTGCCATTGCTCCGGATATTAGGGCAGCGGGCAAAGGCCGTCAATGGCGCACACCTGTGGCGAAGCGAGGTCTGGTTGGCCCTTAGCGGCAGGCGCGGGAATCGCGGGAGGATTGCAGCCGTCAAACTTTGAGGAAAATTTTTCTGCGATACATCCACCACATGGGCAGAAAACATAGCCCGACTATGGTGAGCGAATACAGCAGCGATGCCATGGCCGGAGAAAACCCAGGCGCGAAGCCATGCTGGAAAATGTAGTCCTGCCAACGGAACGGCACTCCCACCAACTCCCCTAATACGTAGGCCGCAATGGCGTTCCTGCCGAAGATGACGAGAGGTTTGGTCCACCAGCCTTGATGCTGCTGTATGTCCGTGATCCAGTAACAGATCGCCAGGCAAAGCAGCGCGCATCCCGCCGTAAACAGCACATACGAGCTGGTCCACAGGTTCTTGTTGATGGGAAACCAGATGCTCCAAATTTCCCCGGCAACCAGCGCAATCGCACCCGCAGCGAACATTCTCGCCATCTTTTGCAATCGACTGTGATTCGAGCCCAGCCACTCCCCTGTCAGAACGCCGCACAGGGTGGTAGCAATCGCCGGCAAAGTACTGAGCAGGCCCTCGGGATCGCGCGTTGCTTCGTACAGATGGCCCATCATGAGCTTCCGGTCGAGGTATGCCGCGAGGTTGGCGTTGGGGTCAAGAAAGGGCACGTCGCGGCCAGGCACTCCGTATCCCGGCACCGGCACGTATCGCATCAGCAGCCAATAGCCCGCCAGCAGGGCGGCAATCCATAGCGCGCGGGCATAGGTCTTGCAGCAAAGCGTGATCATTGCGGCGGCGAAGTAGGCGAGTGCAATGCGTTGCAAAACGCCGGGGATTCTCCATGTCGCCAGATGGAAGGAGGGAAGTCCGTTCAACAGCAGGCCGAGAGCGAAGATTATCGGGGTTCGCTTCGCCGTGTGCCAGACCAGCGATCGAGTGGAATCTCC
>DASWZM010000080.1:0-3605 GCA_036404455.1 Occallatibacter sp.
GGAAGCGGCCTGTGCGCTTGAGCAGGGAGAAGTTCTGCATGTTGCGCGCGCCGATCTGGACGACGTCGGCCCATTCGGCGACCAGGGTGAGGGATTCGTTGTCGAGGGCCTCGGTGACAATGCGCAGGCCGTAGCGTTGGCGGATCTCGGCCATGATGCGGAGGGCCTCAAGGCCAAGGCCCTGAAATGCGTAGGGAGAGGTGCGGGGTTTGTAAGCTCCGCCGCGGAAAAACTGTGCGCCGACTGCCGCGACTTGTTCGGCGACAGCAAAGGCCTGATCGCGACTTTCGATGGAGCAAGGTCCGGCGATGATGGCGAGGTCGCGGCCGCCGATGGTCGAATCGGGGCAGGTTCCGGCACTGGGGAAGCGGATGATGGTGTCTTCTTCCTTGACGTCCCGGCTGGCCAGTTTGTAGGCCTTGGAGACACGGATGACCTCGGCGACTCCAGAGAGCTCTTCGAGGTTGCCGCGATCGACGGCGCCCTTGTTGCCGGTGATGCCGATGGCGGTGCGCTGGGCTCCGGGAAGTGGGTGGGCACGGAAACCCAACTGCTCAATGTGCTCGCAGACCGCCTGGATTTGTTCCGGCGTAGCTTGCGCTTTCATGACAACCAACATGGACGGCCCCTCAAACCACCAGTCTATCGTCTGGGAAGGCGAAGGGCAATTCCTTTTGAAGGGAATCCGGCCCTCACGCGCTGGTGCGCTGGTGCGTTCGCTCGGGCTGAAGATCAATTCGAGGGCCAGGAGGCGCATCCAGGGGGCGGATCGTGCGGAGGCCAGTGGCGCTTTGAGCGGTTCCACAATTCACGCGCCCTTTGTGGCACCGCGAAACGCGGCTTTTTCTTAAGGAAAGAGCCACTCGAGAGCAGTGGTTCCGGGGTACAGCAATAGTGGAACCGCTTAGTCGTCGAGTTCCTCGGGGGATTCTGCGCCGGACTTGGCGGCAATGATCGCGGGGGCAACAACCATTCCGATAAAGGCAAGGGCAATCAAGAGATCATGCATTTTTTGTCTTCTTTCGCGGCGCGACGGAACCCGCCCACATCTGGATCATCGGCGACTTTAGAAAAAACTTAAATAGCACTTCAACAGTTTTGTTGAGAAGCGAGTGCTATGGCCTTACCACGTTGGTGGTATATGGGGGGAGGCGCAGAGGTGTTGGCAGACCATCGGAGTGGGTCTGGGCGGTTATTTCCAAGCAATTGAATCAAGAGGCGCTTAGTGAGCGACCGGGGGTCAGCGAGGGATGCGGGTGGTGCGGGCCGCATCGCGCTTTTGCGCCCGCCATTTGAGGCCCAGCCACGCGACGTAACTTAGTTGGATGGCCCAGGTGATGGCGTAGGCGGCGACAGTGAACTGGTGGTCGAGAATTGCTCTTTGATCCATGTCTTCCTTTTTCTCCTCGTCTTGCAGGGGATCTTCGGTTTGGGGTCAGGCGTCGAGGGCTTCCTGGGCTTCCAGGGCGGCGAATTCCTGGTGCTGGCGCTCGACGTGGTAGCGGAGGGCGAGGATGAGGATTCCCCAGGCGAGCCAGGCGAGGATGTTCCAGCCGAAGGCGGCGAGCATGGCGGCGTCCTTGATGCCGGAGTCGGGTCCGCCACCAAAGACAGGGGCTGGGTGCTGGGTGCGCCACCAGCGGTTGGACATGTAGACGATGGGTACGTCGAGGGCGCCGAAGATGCCGAGGACGGCGGCCAGGGTTTGGACCTGCGGGCCGGCGGCAAAGCGGCGCAGGAGCAGGTAACTGACGTAGATGAGCCAGAGGACCAGGGTGGTGGTGAGGCGGGCGTCCCAGGTCCACCAGATGCCCCAGGCGCGGCGGGCCCAGATGGGGCCGGTGATGAGCACCACGGTGCAAAAGACCACGCCGACCTCGGCGCCGGCCAGGGCCCAGGCGTCAGAGATCTGCGCCCAGCCGGGGCGGTTGCGACGGAAGGCAAGGTAGCCGATGCAGCCGGCCAGGCTGATGGCGAAAAAGAGGAACGCAACCATGGCCGAGGGGACGTGGTAGTAGAAGATGCGCTGGACTTCGTGCATGGTCTGCTCGTCGGGGGCGGCGTAGATGGCCTGGTAGAAGGCCCAGGCGAGCAGGGCGACGGTGACGGCGACATAGAGACCGATGGCGAGTTTCTTCATGGGGAACCTGGTGGGACAAATTTAGTTTACGACGGCGGGGGTGGGGAGGGGTCGATCGGGGAGTGGAGGAGCGGGGCGGCGGGTCAGGCTGCTTGTTGGCGGGGCTTTACCTTGATCAAGGATTTGCTCTTGGATGCGACCCACAGGTCATGGCCGCTTTGCAGGCCGATCCAGAATTGGGCGGAGTTGCCGAAGTATCGGGCCAGACGCAGGGCGGTGTCGGCGGTGATGCCGCGCTTTCCGCGGACCAGATCATTCACTCGCGGGGCGGAAATGTGAAGCTCCTTGGCTAGCCGGTAGGCGGTGAGGCCGAACGGTTCCATGAACTCGGAGAGGAGAATCTCGCCGGGATGGATGGAGAAGGCAAAGGGGATTTTGTCCATGAGTCCTCCTAATGGTAATCCACGATTTCAACGTTGAAGGCGTCGGTGTCACGCCACACAAAGCATAGACGGTATTGGTCGTTGATGCGGATGCTGTGCTGGCCTTTGCGATCGCGTGTCAACGCTTCAAGATGGCTTCCGCCGGGAACCGCCAGATCGGTAAGGCTGGTGGCCCAGTGCAGAATTGCAAGTTTCTTCAGGGCCACGCGCCGGATGCTGGCTGGAATGCGGCGGCTCTTACCCGTCTCCCATAGCAACGCGGTATCGGCGTCGTTGAAATTCTTGATCACGGAAGATCATAACGAATTCCGTTATGAACGTCAATCGTTAAGTTGCCACGCCTATTCTGCGTGGAAGACTACGTCGAACAGGAGGAGGCTGACGGTGGTGAAGATGATGTCGTAGCCGAGGAGGAGCTTGATCCAGAGGGTGGGGTCGCCGTCGCCGGTGAGGATGGAGCCGGTGGCCAGGACCATGGCTAAGAGAGCCGGCATGAAGATGGGGAAAAGGATGAGCGGGAGCAGGAGTTCGCGGTTGCGGCTGCGGATGGAGAGCGCGGCGAAGAAGGTTCCGTTGGCGACCAGCGCCCAGGTGCCGAGCGGGAGCACCACCGCCAGCAGCCAGGCCTGGCCTTCGACGTGGAGGTTGTAGAAGACGAGGAAGACTGGAGCCAGCAGCAGTTGGACGATGGAAACAAAGAGAAAATTGGCCAGAACTTTGGCAAGGAAGAGTTCCGCGCCGGGGGTGGGGGCCATGCGCTGGGCGTCGAGAACCTGATGGCGGATTTCGCGGGCCCAGGCCTGGTTGAGGGCGCTGACGGAGGCGAACATGGTGGCCACGCAGAGGACGCCGCCGGCGATTTCGCGGGAGAACGCGCCGCGTGGGTCAAAGGCCAGCGAGAAGAGCACGACGACCAGCAGCGCGAAGAAGAGCATGGAGTTGATGGCTTCGCGGGAGCGCCATTCGATGCGCAGGTCTTTGACGAGATGGGTCCACAGGGGGCTGGTCATTTTGTCTGGCCCTCCGGGGTGGCGGATCTGGGCACATCTTTGGTGAGGTCGGCGGTCTGGGCTTCGGTGGCG
>DASWZM010000081.1:0-12685 GCA_036404455.1 Occallatibacter sp.
CCATCTTGAGAATCGCCTGCGGATCCTCGATGTCGCGATTGACTCCGCCGATGCGGTTCATGGAATAGTTGACGCGGTTGCCGCTGATGGCCGCGAGGATGTCCATCACCTTCTCGCGAATCTCGAAGCAGGTCATAAACATGGTCTTGAAGCCCATGAGCTTGGCCGCGATGCCCGCCCAAAGCACATGGGAGTGCAGGCGCTCGAGTTCGGCCACGACGACGCGAATATAGAGGGCGCGCGGAGGCGGCTGGAGGCCGGTCAATTGCTCCATTGCCTGGCAGAGGGTGAGGGTGTGGATGTTGGAGCAAATGCCGCAGACACGCTCCATCAGCGCGATGACCTGGATATAATTGCGCGATTCGGCCAGATGCTCGATGCCGCGGAAGTTGAACCCGATATGCAGCTTGGCGTCGATGACGGTTTCGCCTTCGCAGATCATATCCAGCTTGTAAGGCTCTTCGAGGGCCGGATGGTATGGACCCATGGGGATCTTGTAGCTCATTTTTTCTCCTCGCGCAGGTTCACTCCCGGCGTGTCTCCCTGGCGGAGAAGCAGCGGTTCGTACTCGCGCCCCAGGAAGTCCAGGGCGAAGCCTTCATGGATCTCGCGCTCAATCCAGTCGGCGGCCTCGCAGAGGTCGTAGATGCTGTCAATGGAATTGCCGGCAAGCGGAAAGGGAAAGCCCAGCAACTGGCCATCGAGGTCCCAGTGGTACTCCAGGCGAAAGCCTTCGTCTTTAGGAAGCTGATAGGCGGTAATGGTGATGAAGCGGGCCTTGAACCCGTTCATCGTTGCGGCCAGCGTCCGCACATCCAACGAGCCTGAGGAGAGCCAATGGACGCCGCCCTTTTCAACCCAGGGTTCCGTGGTTCCGAGTTCTTCCGAAATGCCATCGAGCAAAGTCATTGTAGGCGTCATTGCGTGCCTCCAGGGGCGGGGTTCGACATTGGCGCGACGGCGGCGGGCGGGGCAGCCGGAGCCGGTTTGGGAGCAGGCGGCTTGCGGGCTACAGTGTAGGAGGTTTTCAACTCGCCGATGGTCAAATACACGGGCGGGCATTGAGGGTCCTGGCTCAGCGCGTGTGTTTTGCAGCCTTCCACGCAGCGACCGCAGAAGGTGCATTGGCCGGGATCGTAGCTCCAGTAGAATTCGCCCTTGCCGGCGCGAAACTCGATGGCGCGCGCTGTGCAGCGAAACCTGCAGATGGCGCAGCCGGTGCAGAGCGCAGGATTGAAGCGCACCAGGCCGCGGTAGCCCTTGCTCACCTTCGGTCGCGCGGGGAAGAGCAAAGTCCGGGAGCCACCGCACAGGTTCTTCCACATCATGGTGAGAATGTTCATGATCTGAACCTCATGAAGAGCGCGGAGGAAACGGCCAGGACCGCGAAGATAAGGGTGCATTGCCAGTAAAAGCGCACCGTGGTATCGATCTGCAACCGCGCCGTGGCGGCCGCAGTGACGGAAAGCAGCAGGACGACTGCGAAGGAGAGCGCGGCAAAGACCAGTGCGGCAAACCACCAGGCTGCGATATGAGGGGCAGCCAGAGTGGCCACCAAGCCCGTGGCCGCAACCCACTCGAGGCCATGGGACAGCTCCCACATGGCCAGTTCGGGGCCGGCGTACTCGACCATGGGACCGGAGTAGATTTCCTGCTCCGCGTTGGGCAGAGAGAAGGGATTGATGTGCAGCTTGGCAGGCAGGCATACCAGGATCGCCAGCACGCCCAGCCAATGCAGCGGCGAGGCCGGCAGGTGCGCCAGGGCTTCGAGGCGGAAGGTGTGCTGCGAGGCGGCGATGGAGACGATGGCCAAAAGAAAGACCACGTTGTAGGAGACGCTCAAGGCGGCTTCGCGCGCCGAGCCGATCTCACCGAAGATGGAGCGCGAGGAGAAACCCGCGGCGATAACGCACATGGAGGGGAGCTCCAGCAGGGCCAGGAGCAGGATCAGGTCGCCCTCGAAGCCGCCGGAGGAGGGCAGCACGGGCAGCATCCCAACCGCGCCCGCGGCCGCGGAGACGGCAAGCAGCGGCCACATCATCATCAGCAGGCCGCCCGCTCCGCTGCGAGGAGGGGTGCTTTTGCCCAGCAGCTTGATGAAGTCGTAGAACGGCTGCATGAAGGGCGGACCGATGCGTCCCTGCATCAAGGCAACCGACTTACGTTCCACCCAGAGGAAGAACCACGCGGCGGGCACGGCGAAGAGAAGTCCGGGAAAGATGAGCAGGCGCGCGAGGGCAGTGGTCAGATTCATGGGCGGACCTCGCTGGTTGCGGGTTGGGTTGCGTCCGCGCACGCGCAGGTCGACTCGCCGATGGGCACCATGACAGACTCGACGGGCAGTTTATTGCCCCTCTCGGCCAAAATCGCAGCGGCTTTGGCTACGCCCTGGATAATGGCGTCGGGACGAGGCGGACAGCCGGGAACAAAGACATCGACCGGGATATGACGATTGAGCGGCCCTTCTAGGGTCCGGCTGTCGATGAAGACATTGGTAGATGCCGGACAGGAGCCGATGGCCACCACGGCCTTGGGCCCGCATACTTGGCCGTAAACGGTCTTGATGGCCTCAACCGAGTTGTGAGTGACGGGACCGGTAATGCACAGAATATCGGCGTGGCGCGGGCTGCCTTCAAGACGCACGCCCAACTGCTCGGCGTCGTAACGGGGGGTGAGGCTGGCCACCAGTTCGATGTCGCACCCGTTGCAACTGCCGGAGTTCATATGGAAGAGCCATGGACTGCGGCGCCGGCAGGTGCACATCAATCGATTCCAGAGGTTCATAGTCTCCCCCAATGGAGCATTTGCAGTGCGTCCGGCCATACGCCGGCCGCCAGCAGCAACACCACCAGCCCCACGACCACAGCCTGCAAGACAAGCGGCTCTTTTATTAGATGCAGTGGGCTTGGGATCGGCGCATCCGGCTGGCGAGCCGGGCCCCACCAAACGCGCGTTAAAGCCAATGCATACGCGATCAGCGCGAATACGGAAGAGAGGATAAAGACCGCCAGGAGAAGAGGGTTGATCCGGAAGGCGGTCTCATAGAGCCTCCAGCGCCCGATGTAGCCGAGTGTCGGCGGTATGCCCACCATGGCCAGCATCCCGAACAGGAAACCGAAGGCGCTGACCGGGAAGCGGTTGATGAGGCCCGTTTGCTCGCCGTCCAATGCGCCGCCGGCCTCGGGACCGCTGAGGCAAGCGAAGAGGAGAGCCTTGGCCAGGGCGTGGGTGGAGGCGGCAATCATCGCGCCCTTGATTCCGAGAACGCTCAAGGAGGCGAGTCCGAGCAGAAGGAAGCCGATGTCCTCGACGGTGGAGAGAACCAGCAGGCGCTTGAGGCTGCGCTGGGTGAGCATTAGGAGAGCGGCGAGCAGCGACGTGGCAGCGGCCACTCCCAGCCAAAGTCCCTGGGGAGTGAGAGAAGCCGGAGAAGCCTGTGCTACGACGTAGAGTTCGCCGAAGGCAGCCATATCGACGACCGCGATGATCAAGCCCAGGACCAAGGCCGGCAGCTCGTCGGCCAACCGGAGCAGCCAGAAAAAGAGCGGAACCGCGGCCAGCTTGACACAGACGCTGGTGATGAGCAGCGCCCGCGCCCAATCCGGCTGTCCACGCTCCGTCAGCAGGTCGCTGGCAACAAGAGACAAGGCAGAGATTGCCACGACTGCGAGGTAGGCCAGCTTTGCCGGGCGGGTGCGTGCGCATTGCCAGACCAGCGGGATGGTGAGCAGAGCGCCCAGTTCCAAAAGCCCGAGACGAAACCACGGGTCGGCAACCACCAGACCTGCAACGACGGCCACGCTGGTGAGAATCATCAGCGGCGCCAGGCGGCGGCTCATCGCTTGCGCGAGAGCGGCCAGGATCAGTGCGCCCGCGGCCACGGCGCAGGCCGCAACCAGCAGCGCCGGCATAGGGGGCGCGGCAAGAGTCTGGACGCCTGCAATACTGGGGGCAAGCCAGCGAACGCCGGCCAGCAGCGCTGCCGCCAAAACGACGATCAGGACCGTGGCGCTACGCTCCATCCAGGAGACCGCGACGCCCAACACGCGCGAAGCAGCCTGCAACGCGTCCCAGACGCCCAGATAGACCCGATCGACGTTGGTCCAGCGGAAAAATTCCTTCCAGTTCTGCAGGAATATATCGGAGAAGTCGCCGGCGGTGAGCCTTCCCTGGTCGGAGAGGGGTTCTCCGCCGGTAAAGATTCCACCGCCCGCGCCTGCCAGCGCCGGGCCGCCTCCGCCTGTGGCGGCAACCTGCGCCGGACGCGCGACGTAGGCGATGGCATAGATCAGGCCGCCCAGAATGATAGAGACCACAGCCAACACCAGGCCGCCGGTGGTGGAGAAGGTCCCGGCGTCGGAGGAGAGTCCAAACCACGTGACCTGGACCGCCTTGAGTTGAAGCGCGCCCAGAATCGGATTGAGAAGGTAGTTGACGGCCACCTGCGGCGCGACGCCCAGAACGATGCTGCCCGCGGCCAGGAATCCCATGCCCCAGACCATGGTGGGCGGGGACTCGTGGGCGTCTTTGGTGGCCTCAGTCAAGGGCCCGAGGAACACCGCGCTGGTGGCCTTGGCGCACAGGAAGACCGTGCCCAGGCTTACGGCCCAGGCAACCATGGCGGGAACGGCCCACCCGGCCTGCAGGGCTGCTGCGTAGAGCATCCACTTGCTGGCGAAGCCGCTCATCAGCGGGATGCCCATCATGCTGCCGGCGCCGATGAGCCAGGAGAGCGTGGTGCGGGGCATGCGCTGCGCAAGGCCGCCGAGCTGATTCATGTCGCGGGTACCGGCGGCGTGCTGCACCGAGCCGGCGGTCAGGAACAGGCCGCCCTTGAAGAATCCGTGATTGAGGCAATGCAGCAGGCCCGCGGCAATGGCCAGCGGCGTGCCGATGCCCAGACCCATCATCATGTAGCCGATCTGGCTGACCGTGGAGAAGGCCAGCATGCGCTTCAGATCGGTCTGCACCATGGCGTACATCACGCCCACAGCCATGGTGATGGTGCCTATCCAGACAAGTGTTCCACCCCAGGCTGCAGGCCACACGCCAAAGCTGTGCATGCGCGCGGCAAGATAAACGCCAGCCGTCACATAGCAGGCCGCGTGCAGCAGGGCGCTGACCGGGGTGGGCGCCGCCATGGCCTCGGGAATCCAGGTGTGCAGAGGCACCTGCACGGATTTGGCCACCAGCGCGACCAACATGAGCAGAAAGACTCCGGTGGTGAAGCTGTGGGCCACGGCCGGGTCAGTCCACAGAGCGCTTCCGGTGCGGAAATAGATGATGAGGATGGCCGCCAGCAGGCCGTATCCCGCAATGTGCGTCATCAACAACACCTTGCGCGCGCCGGCCACCGCCTCGGGGTTGGTGTACCAGAAACCTACCAGGCTGAACGAGCACAGGCCTGCCACTTCCCAGCACAGGTAGAAGAAAAACAGGTTGGCGCTCGAAACCAGTCCGATGAAGCCGCCGATGAAGAGCAGCATCAAGACGTAGAAGCGGGTTGCGGAGCGGTCGTGCGCCATGTATCCGATGGAATAGAGGAGCACGAAGGCGCCCAGCCCTGAGCCCATAAACGCGAACAGGACACTCAGACCGTCCACATGGAAGACGAGGGCGAGCGGCCCATCCCAGTTGAGCAGATTCAGATCGATTGCCTGGCCTGCTCGAACCAGCGGCAACATGCCTGCTACGGCTAGCACTGCCGGCAGACAGGCGAGAAAGGCCAGAATCCCTTTCGTGCGGGCGGAACAGAGTCGCGCTACGAGAATCTGGAGCACGGCGCCCAACAGAAGCGAGCATGGCGCGATTAGAATGAGGGTCGCAGCCGTCATGCTTAAAATCCTAGTGCGCGATGTGGCTTGGGGATGTGATGTACACCACATGGGAGCCCGCCATGTCGCAATACGGGACGACGATACGGGTTGCTCTCCGGGAAATAATCTCTTGAGCAAAAAGGGGTTAAACCCACTCGTTGACCTGCCTTGACGATACGATTCAGAAGGGGTTCATCCCACGTGGTGGTCATTCCCCGTCGGCTGACATTGCCTTCGATTCGTTGGGCTTGCCCTGCCATCCATGCAGGGGCCGGTGTATGGGTGGAGATATTGAGGCGTACGGGGTGGATGAGAGATGATGCGCTTTGCTTGCCTGCTGTGCGAGGCATTTTCTTGACTGACGAGATCCATGCAATCGAAGGAGCGCACGATGCGCCGCCTGTCAGGCGCGGGGTGGTGGTATGCGGGGTTGTGCAGGGGGTGGGATTCAGACCGTTTGTATATCGGCTAGCGCTGGAAGAAGGGCTGGCTGGTTTTATTGGGAACGATACGGACGGGGTGACGATCGAGGTAGAGGGGCCGCGCGGACGAGTGGGGGCGTTTCTGGAGCGATTGCGCGCGGAGACGCCGCCGATGGCGCGGATCGATTCGGTTGCGGTGCGGGAGGCAGCGGCGACCGGGGAGGTTGGTTTCCGGATCGTTGCCAGCGAGGTTTTGGGGCGGGTGAGTACGGGGATTCCGGCGGATGCGGCGACCTGCGCGGATTGTTTGCGGGAGTTGCTGGACCCGGCGGATCGGCGGTACCGGTATCCGTTTTTGAACTGCACCAACTGCGGACCGCGGTTCACGATTACGCGCCGAATCCCTTATGACCGGCCGCAGACCTCGATGGCGCGGTTCAGGATGTGCGCGACTTGCCAGTCGGAGTACGACGATCCTGGGAACAGGCGGTTCCATGCGCAGCCGAATGCCTGCCGGGAGTGCGGGCCGCGGGTTTGGCTGGTGGGAGCGGATGGGGCCGGGATTTCGGTGGACGATCCGGTGGCCGCATGCATTGACCGGTTGGCAGCGGGCGAGATCATGGCCATCAAGGGGGTTGGCGGATTTCACCTGGGCGTGGATGCGACCAATGAGGCGGCGGTGATGCGGCTGAGAGAGCGCAAGCACCGGTATGGGAAACCGATGGCGGTCATGGTGAAAGATGTGGCGGCGGCGCGGGCGGTGTGCACGCTGACGGCGGAGGAAGAAGCTCTGATGACGACGGCGGCGCGGCCGATTGTGCTGGCGCGAAAGCGGGATGGTGGTGGAATTGCGGAGGGGGTTGCGCCGGGGATTCCGTGGCTGGGGGTGTTTCTGCCGTATGCGCCGCTGCAGCATCTGTTGTTTGCCGATAGTCGAATGCGGGCGCTGGTGATGACCTCTGCAAACCTCAGCGAGGAGCCGATTGCGATCGACAACGACGAGGCGGTTGCGCGGCTGGGAGGGACGGCGGATGCGTTCCTGATGCACGATCGGGAGATCTTGCAGCGGTGCGACGATTCGGTGGCGGCGGTGGTGGATGGTGTGCCGCAGTTGGTCCGGCGGGCGCGGGGGTTTGTGCCATTGGGGGTGGAGTTGCCTATGGAGGCGCCTCCGCTGCTTGCAGTGGGCGGACACTTGAAGAACGTGTTTGCACTGGCGCGAGGACGGTTTGTTTACCAGAGCCAGCATTTGGGGGATCTGGAGAACCTGACGGGGCTGGAGTTCTTCAGGGAATCGCTGGAGCACCTGATGCGGACGTTCGAGATTGAGCCGGAAACGGTGGTGCACGATTTGCATCCGGGGTACCTGTCGACGGAGTGGGCCAAGGAGTGGGCGCGGGAGCGCGGGTTGGGGCTGATCGCGGTGCAGCATCATCATGCGCATGTGGCCGGGTGCATGGCGGAGAATGGGCTGGAGGGGCCGGTGATCGGGCTGTCGCTGGATGGGACCGGGTATGGAGCGGACGGGCGGATTTGGGGCGGGGAAGTGCTGGTGAGCCGGATGGATGGGTTTGAGCGGTTTGCGCACCTCGAATATGTGCCGATGCCGGGAGGTGAGGCGGCGATCCGCGAGCCGTGGCGGATGGCGCTGGGACATTTGAGTGCGGCGGGGTTCGATGTTTCGTCGGGTTCGGTGCTTGGCCTTGTGGGGGCTAAGGAACAAGAGGCGCGGGTGCTCCGGCGGATGATGGAGCGGGGAGTGAATTCGCCCTTGACCTCGAGCTGCGGAAGGCTGTTCGATGCGGCGGCGGCGGTGGTGCTGGGACGGCGCGTTGTCGATTACGAAGCGCAGGCGGCGATTGAACTGGAGGGTCTTGCGGTGGACGAAGCCAATGAGCCGGGATATGAGATGGAGTTGCAAGGCGGGGATTGGGCTCGCCGCGAGCCGGTGAGGATTGGCGCGGGACCGCTGTGGCGAGAGCTGTTGAAGGATTTGCGGGCTGGGGTCGGCAAGGCGCGGATTGCGGGGCGGTTTCATGCGGGTGTGGCTACGGGTTTTGTGCGGGCGGCGGCGCTGGCGCGGGCGGCAACGGGCGTGGGACAGGTGACGCTGAGCGGCGGGTGCATGCATAACCGGCGGCTGGCGCGGTTGCTGAGGGTAGGACTGGAGGCGGAGGGGTTCGAGGTTTTTCAGCACGCCCAAGTCAGCCCTGGGGATGGAGGGTTGAGTTATGGGCAGGCGGTGGTGGCGACGGCGCTGCTGGCAAAGCGGAGTTAGCGAGTCAGTTCAGTCCGTATGGGTTCCAGATTGAGTGTTGCGGCGGTTCTTTCTGTAAGAAACATAAGAGACTTTAAGTATAAGTATCCCATCTTAGCCGCAAGAACAAGGACGCGGCGAAGATGGGGCACCCTGGTGAGTAAGCGGAGTTAACCGGAGAGGCGGACTAACTGCTGGGCCTCCTCGCGGGGTCCAAGGATGGAGATGCGGGGGATGCGGCCGCGGACCATGGCGACTTCGTCGCAACGGGACAGGCGCGGGCAGATCTGGCAGTCTTTGAAGATCTTGTCAGGTAGTTCGGACTTGTCTTCAACGGTGCGGAAGCCGTACTTGAAGAAGAAGTCGGGAATGCGGGTGAAGAGGCAGACGGATTGGATGCCGTGCTCTTCGGCCTCCTCGATGAGCGCGCCGAGGATGCGGCCGCCGGCGCCCTGGCCTTTGGCTTCAGGCTTGACCACGATGGAGCGTACCTCAGAGAGGTGTGGGCCGTAGAGGTGGAGCGCGCCGCAGCCGAGGAAGACGCCGCCATCGGACTCGGCGACGGTGAAGTCACGAATGTTCTCGCAGATCTCGGCGAAGGGGCGCCTGAGCAGCGTGCCGTCGGCGGAGAGCGAGTTCACCAGGTCGTAGACGTTGGAAGCATCGGGAAGGAGGGCCTTACGCACCAGCATGGACGGCCTCCTTATTGATAGCGGCAATGCGTTCGGATGCGTCGGCGAGGGCCTGTTGCACGCGATTGCGCGCGGTCCCTCCGATCACGTCGTGGCAATCGAGTGTGGACGTCAGCGTGATGGCGGCGAAGAAGTCCTCTTCGAACTCGGGACCGAACGCGCGCAGTTCATCGAGGGTGAGGCCGCCCAGTTCGACACCCTTCTCGATGGCGAAACGCACGGCATTGCCGATCTTTTCGTGCGCGGTGCGGAAGGGAACGCCCTTGTGGACAAGGTACGTGGCAGCGGCCATGGCATTCAGGCAGCCGGACTGCGCCGCTTCGCTCATGCGGTCGCGGCGAAAGCGAAGCGCGCGCGTGAATTTCGGCAAAAGGCTCAACATGCCCTCGAGAGTGTCGGCAACAGCGAAGACCGGCTCCTGGGTCTCCTGTAAATCCTTATTGTAGGCGAGAGGCAGGCCCTTGAGCAGAGTTGCTATGGTCGTGGCCGCACCGAGCAAGCGTCCCGTCTTGCCCCGAAGCAGTTCCGTGAGGTCCGGGTTTTTCTTCTGCGGCATGGCGCTCGACCCGGTGGAGAAGGACTCGGCCAGGTCAATGAAGCCGAACTCCGCAGTGGCGAACAACGTGGTCTCTTCGGCAAAGCGGGAGATGTGAATGCCCAGGGTGGCCGCGGCCTGAGCGAACTCCAGGGCAAAGTCGCGGTCGCTGGTGGCATCGATGCTGTTTGCCGTGGGCGCAGCGAAGCCGAGCTCGCGCGCGGCGATGAAGCGATCGAGACTGAGGGTGGCGCCCGCTACTGCACCGGAACCGAGCGGGCATTCATTCAGGCGCACCGAACAATCGTGCAGGCGTCCGGCGTCGCGCAGCACCATCTCGACGTAAGCCAGTAGCCAGTGAGCGACAAGAACGGGCTCGGCGCGCTGCATGTGCGTATAGCTGGGCATGACGGCATCGCCGGCGTTGCTTGCCTGTTCGACGAGCGCCCGCGCCCAGCTGGCGAGAGCCTCAATGGTTTGCGCGATATGCTGGCGCACGAAAAGGCGCAGGTCGGTGGCGATCTGCTCGTTGCGGCTGCGGCCGGTGTGGAGCTTGAGGCCGAGCGAGCCGATGCGCTCCACCAACGAGAGCTCGACGAAGTGATGAATGTCTTCGGCAGATGGATGGTTGCGCACCAGCGCCTGGCCGGCTTCGGATGCGTGATCGGCGGCGATTGAATCCAATGCGGCGCGCAACTCCGTTGTTTCATCCTTTGTCAGGATTCGTGCGGCAAAAAGAGCCGAGGCGTGGGCCTTGCTGGCAGCTACTTCCTGAGGAACTAGCCGCCAGTCAAAGACGATGGAACGCTGCCATTGCTCGAAGCCGGCGTCAAGCGGCTCGCGAAAGCGGCCGGCCCACATCTTTACGGAATTTTGTTCGTTCGACATTGATTCAGGTGTACCTCACGCTATTCCTTTTCTTTCGAGCTATTCAATTTGGGCATTTCGCTGCCTTTGCTGAGGGTGAGGAGGCCAGCCGCGGCGTAAGTAAGGAGCTTATCGCGAGTGTCCGTGATATCGAGATTGCGCATGGTAAGCTGGCCGATGCGGTCGCGCGGGGAGAAGGTGGATTCGGTCTTCTCCATGCTGAGGCGCTCGGGATGGAAGGTGAGGTTGGGCGACTCGGTATTGAGGATGGAGTAGTCGTTGCCGCGGCGCAGCTCCAGTGTGACTTCGCCGGTGATGGGTTTGGCGACCCAGCGCTGGGCCGATTCGCGGAGCATGATGGCCTGGGAGTCGAACCAGCGGCCCTGGTAGAGGAGGCGGCCGAGCTTGCGGCCATGGTCGCGGTACTGCTCGATGGTGTCCTCGTTGTGAATGCCGGTAATGAGGCGCTCGTAGGCGATGAAGAGCAGGGCGAGGCCGGGCGCCTCGTAGATGCCGCGGGATTTGGCTTCAATGATTCTATTCTCAATTTGATCGGACATGCCGAGGCCGTGGCGGCCACCGATGCGGTTGGCTTCGAGAAGCAGTTCGACGAGGTCGCCGAATTGGCGGCCGTTAAGCGCGACGGGAAAGCCCTCTTCAAAGCGGACGGTGACGTGTTCGCGCTGGATTTCGACATCGTCGCGCCAGAAGGCCGTGCCCATGATGGGAACGACGATTTTGATGGAAGTAGAAAGTAGCTCGAGGTCTTTCGCTTCGTGGGTTGCGCCGAGGATGTTGGAGTCGGTGGAGTAGGCCTTCTCGGCTGGCATCTTGTAGGCGAAGCCGGAGCGCTGCATGAACGCGGACATCTCGGCGCGGCCTCCTAGCTCGTCGATGAAAGCGGTGTCGAGCCAGGGTTTGTAGACCTTGAGGTCAGGATTGACGAGCAGGCCGTAGCGGTAGAAGCGTTCGATGTCGTTGCCCTTGAATGTGGAGCCGTCGCCCCAGATGTGGACCTCGTCCTCCTTCATTGCGGCCACCAGCATGGTGCCGGTGACAGCGCGGCCGATCGGGGTGGTGTTGAAGTAGGTAACGCCGGCGGTGCTGATGTGGAAGGCGCCTGCCTGCAGCGCGGCGATGCCCTCGCGAACGAGGGGGCCGCGGCAGTCGATGAGGCGGGCCTTTTCCGCTCCGTATTCGAGGGCCTTGCGCGGAATCTCGTCGTAGTCGGATTCGTCGGGCTGGCCGAGGTTGGCCGTGTAGGCGTAGGGGATTGCGCCCTTCTGCTTCATCCAGTGCAGGGCTGCGGAGGTGTCAAGCCCGCCGGAGAAGGCGATGCCAACCTTCTGGCCGACGGGCAGGGATTCGAGAATTACGGACATGCCTGGGAACCTCAAAACAGGGACTAGGGGCTAAGGGACTAGGGACTAGGGACTAGGAAAAACCCGCCCGCATCACGCTTCTGTGAAAGAAATCACTCCTTTTGTGCAAAAAAGAAGGCAACATCACGTGCAATCATCGGGGCATACGCATACATTTCGCGTTCTCGCGGGATGCCAATTGCATCAACGAATTGTTGAATCTTTGGTTCGATGAAAGGCGCGTTATTCATAGCAGTCTTGTGTTGATAAAGAACCAACACGTCTCCAGTGGCTAAAGATTCCCATATCTCTGAAAGTTCATCACAGAGCACGTGCTTAGGCCCATGATTTCCACCTGGCGGCTCTAGCCCAGTATCTGGATCGAGGAATACAATTCCCGGATAATCGCTCCTTGTCCGAATTGCAGCTTTGACGGCATCAAGGTACTTGCGGCGATCACCGAATTCTCCCTTCAGGACATCGATCGGAACCGGAGATTTCAGGTTTCGGATCAAGTTCACTTCGCGAAAATGTCGAATCACTTCAGGCGCGATCTCCACTATTTGCCCGCCGATTTCAATAGGTGCCCACTGATATCTTCGCTCTCGCCGATCCCACTCATTTGGCCGGTAGTAGAGGACTAAGAGGATCTGTTTTGCCTTATGCGTCCGCGCAAGCTCAAGCAGGGTTCCCCACTTAACCAGGTCCCGATTGTCTCCGTAAAAACGATCTTGC
>DASWZM010000082.1:0-2254 GCA_036404455.1 Occallatibacter sp.
TTCCTTTCATCACGTGCAACAATGGCAGTTTAGCCGCACCGTCGTCGGCAAGAAACATAAAGGCATTCCTCGGCAGATACGGAAAAGACCAAAATTGAACTGCCGCTGACGCCAGTGGAAACGGCAGCGTCGAGAAGAATCCCGGCAGACGCGGACTGACAAGCCGGTGAAAAGTGAACGGAAGAACGGCGATCAAGGAGGCAAGAAGAATCAAGTCTACGTACTGAAGCGCATCCGCAAGAGGAGCGTGCAGGAAGAGGCGCCAGTCGGCAGCCAGGTGGGGGATGAAGCTGAAAGCCATCATCCACAGGAAGCCGCGACGGGGTTTTTGCGTTCCCGCGAACCAGACGCCGAGGATGGGGCCAGTCCATTCCCCCACGGGTGAATAGAAGAAGCCGAGAACAAACAGGCTGGCGACAATCCAGGCCACAATCTGCGACCAGCGGCTGGAACGAAGGTTCGTGGGCATTTGGGGTTCTCCTTTTCTTACTGTCGATCTGGAAAGACCCGGTTATTACGGCAAAAACAAGAGCAAGAACAAACGCAGGCCCCTTCGACTTCGTTCAGGGTCGCTCAAGATCACAGATTTGTGTTGGGTGCGGCTGTTTCCATCGAAGTCAACTGGGTCAGCGCCGATTCGCCCCAGTCCAGCGCGGCGCGGGTCATCGCGATTCCCTGGCTCAGCGTGAGCATCCAGTACGGCTGATGGGGGTTTTGTGATTGGTGCGCGTGAGCGAAGGTTTCGATCTCCAACAGGGTGGCGAGCATGCGCCGGTTTCTGTCCTGAAGCTCCCGAATGTGATCGATCGAGACGCCGGGCGCCGCCTCGCGGCCAAAAAAGAGCTTGAGCAGGAACTCATTGCGGGGAGGGTCGTTCTGGAAGGGCAGGGCCAGCCACTCGCGCAGGCAGGCGCGGCCGGCATCGGTCAGGGAGTACTCCTGGCGCCGCTGCCTGGGCTTGGAGCCGGAGCTGCTGGCGACGATCAGGCCCTCGGCAGCCAGCCGCTTCAGGGTCGGATAGATTTGGCCGTAGCTCTCGCCCCAGAAGTAGCCGACGCTGGATTCGATGGCCTTGCGCAGATCGTAACCGGACTGGTTGGGCTCGATGGAGAGCAAGCCGAGGAGGACGTAGGCGGTTCGATTCCGGGTCATATAGCTGCAAGATATATCTGAAAGATATATTTGTCAACAAGAATCTCTTGGGATCGAAGAAAATGCAGGAACAGATGCGGCCAGCGAAAAACGGCAGGCTGCGGAGCCTGCCGTCTTTCGAATCCAGTGGAGTGAAACCACGCCGTCTACTTGCCGGATTTGGCGGGCGCTGAGGCCGGGGCGGGCTTGGCGCCTTCGAGCACCGAGTGGCTGCCGGCGGTGCGCACGTAGAGGACGGTCAAGGTAATCGAGGTGAGCATGAAGAGGATCGCCGACCAGGTGGTAAGCCGGGTGAGGACGTTGGCAGCGGCGCGCGGGCCGAAGGCGGTCTGCGAACCCTGGCCGCCGAAGGCACCCGCCAGGTCGGCCGAGCGGCCCTGCTGCAGGAGGACCACGCCGATCAAAAAAAGGCACACAATTACGTGCAAGACGATGACGAAGTAAAGAGCGATCTGCATTTTCTAAGCTGCTTTCCGAATCTGTCCAATGGTTGCGGACAAGAGAATCTTTGGTGCGGAAGAGGGGACTTGAACCCCTATGCCTTTTGGGCGCCAGCACCTCAAGCTGGTGCGTCTGCCAATTTCGCCACCTCCGCACTGTGGTGAACTCTATGAGTATACCAAAGGATGAGCGGGTTGAGGAAGGCAGCGGCCGAGGAGCCAGCGGCTGACGGCGGCCCGCGCGGTCAGCTCCCGCTGGCTTTTTGGGCGCGAGTGAGCACGATTTGCCGCTGGCCGGCTGCGCTCATCCTGAGGTAGAAGTCGCGCAGAAGGAAATAATAGCCTGCGGTGAGGACGATTGAGTTGCAAATAAAGGTGCGCGTCACCCTGACCGAACGTTCATTGACTGAGGATCCTATCGACATGGACCCGTGATCGCCCCAGGAGATGTCGGCGGGATGCGGGGCGCTATCGATAACAACGCCAGCAGGGAGGCGGTAAGTAACCTCGTCCTCCTCCATCGCGGCGTATTGGAGATCGATGGGTGCGGTGCGAGTCTCCTGGGCCACGAACTGCCGCGCGCCGCGAGACGCGAAGAGAAGTCCGGGGAGAATCAGACGCTTGCCGGTGGCGGAGCCGAGGGTGCCTGCGAGCTTAGCGGT
>DASWZM010000083.1:0-1703 GCA_036404455.1 Occallatibacter sp.
TGCATTCGGTCGAAAATGACCCAACTCGGCCATTGATGCCGCGGCGGAGCAGTCCACTACTGACACTGGCCCGCTTCCGGCCAATTTAGAAACCGGGTAGCATGCACGCCAGTCTGCACTCATGCAGGAAATTTAGTCGACTTTGAAGGCGCGCAGGGTCGGTGGATGCAATGGCTCTTACGCTCTCGGTTGGGGGTGGTGCTGGTCTTCGGCCTGCTGCTCCTCGCACTCGACGTGGGCCGCTCCATATGGGCCCGGGTGGGCTTGGCGCAACCGACCGCAGAATATCGGCCGGACTCATTGCAGTACGCTGACCTGACCTGGCCACCTGGCGCGGATGTCAACGCCGACGCGCCGTTGGGAGCACGGGTTTTCGCGCGGCATTGTGCCGTTTGCCATGGGCCAGATGGACGTGGGAACGGTCCGGCTGCACCGTCCATGTTCCCACGACCTCGCGACTTCACATCCGGCAAGTTCAAGTACAAGTCCACCGCGGCCGGCGAGCCACCCACTGACGATGATCTTCTGCGGACGGTACGCGACGGACTGCCAGCCAGTGCGATGCCTTGCTTTGCAGGGCTACTCTCAACAGAGGAATTGAATGCCGTCGTAGAGCAGGTGAAGTCTTTTTCAGGAACGTCTTCCCCGGCGGGCCGCTCCATCGAAATCCCCGCTGCGATCCCGAGCTCGCCGGAAAGTGCGGACCGCGGAAAAGCGCTGTTTGCCGACCAAGGCTGTGCCGCATGCCACGGTGAAACCGGCCGCGGCGGCCAGCGTTTCGATGACGAATCCGGCCACGCGGTATTTGCGCGCGATCTCACCGCGCCCTGGACTTTCCGCGGCGGCAGTCGACCACAGGACATCTGGCTGCGCCTGACAACCGGTATCATGCCGGGGCCCATGCCCGCCTACGCGAGCGTGCTGCCTGCTGACGCCCGCTGGGACTTGGTGAACTTCGTCGCCTCCATCGCCCGCAGGCCGCCGTGGGAGAAGGGCGGTAGCTTTGGAGGCGAGGGATTTGCCGCCGACCCGGTCCAGCGTGGTGACTACATAACACGCTGGGAAGTATGCGGCCTTTGCCATACGCAAATTGACCGCACTGGGATTTACAACGTTGACGGGGCGTTCCTCGCCGGGGGTATGCGCATCGGCTACTATCCGCACGGCTACTCAGTGAGCCGCAATCTGACTTCGGATAATAAGACCGGTCTCGGCCAGTGGAGTGTACCGCAGATCGTCCGAGCGCTGCGCGATGGCCAAGCCCCCGACCGGGCGCTCAATCCGTTTGCAATGCTGTGGGCCAATTTCCACAACTTCAGTGACGACGATGCGATGGCCATCGCGAGCTTCCTCAAGACAGGATCGCGGCCGGTGCAAAATCCCATCCCGCCGAAGCTCTCGTATGGCCTCGTGGAAACCATTGCGATGAAGTTCACGCGTCCGCTGCCGGCGACTGTTCCCAAGGAGTTGACCTATGCCGATGGCAACTTCGCCATCGACTCCGCCAGGGGCTCGCCGGCGCGCATTCAAACGTTGCTCGTCGATGCGCAGTGGATAGTGCTAGCCCTGGGGCTCATTCTGTTCGTACGCGCCGGCCCGCGTCCCGGGATGTTGTCAGTGATTGGGGGTGTGCTTGCGCTCACGGTCGGCGGCGCACTCATTTACGTATTGTCGCAGTGGCCAAGCATCCGCAACATGCCACC
>DASWZM010000084.1:0-2741 GCA_036404455.1 Occallatibacter sp.
CCCAACGCCGAGCTGCGTGCCCGCGTACAGCGCGCCGTCGAGCAGACGGGCAGCCAGCGGCTGGAGCAGGCCCTCCGCGAGCATTTGCCCGCGCCGCCCGACCGGGATTGAATCCACGCGGATTTGCGTAGAATTTACTCCCTTTGTGCAACATTGGAATCAGGCAAATGAGAGCATGTGGGATCTCCTCGAACGGCCGGGGTGCAACTGCTTGACGGCAGCGGCTCTCCCGGCCGTTCGCTTTTTAGATATATGTTCCGTTCTCCATCGAAGTGGAAGACATCCCGAAAGATAGGCACGGCCGGCGAATGCGCGATCTGCCTGGTTCGCCTGCCGGTTGCGTCGATGCGGTCCCACCGCGTTTGACGCCGGCATCCCTGAAATGCTCTGATATTCGCGGCGGGATGGGCTTCGCGCCCAATCCTTGCGGCTTGGGAGACTTGCAATGCGGACGGGTGCGGAGATAGTGGCAGCGGTCTTTTTGTCGGGTGCTTCTTTGTGCGGATGCGGCGGCGGCGCAGTCGTCACCCAATGCCAGGTGGGCTGCGGAGGAGCACCGCCGCCATCGGCGACGCCAAACATTACAACGGTGGCAGCGCAGAATGGCGCCGTTATCGTGAGCTTGACCTCGAATGCTACCGGCGCAACCATCCTCTATACGGTGGACGGTAGTTTACCCGACCAATATTCGTCGGAAACAATCACTTATGAGGCGCCGTTCCTGGTGGCCTCGAATCTCACGGTCAAGGCCGTTGCCATTGCCCCAGGCAATGCGGCCAGCGACGCTATCAGCCAGAGCTTTGCGCCCAACATCCCCTCTGGAACGCTGGTGTGGTCCGACGAGTTTGCCAACTCCACCGGCGCCAACGCCCAGCCCAACCCCCTGGTCTGGACCTACGACACGGGCAACAGCGGCTTCGGCAACAGCGAGCTTGAGGACTATTGCGCCTGGGGCTCGTCGGCGTCTCCGTGCAGCACGGCGAGCCCGAACGCCTACGCCGGCGCCGGCGGCTCCTTGCACATCGTGGCCCAGCAGCCCTCGGCCGGGGTCTATACGTCGGCGCGCTTGAAGACCCAAGGGCTGTTCAGCTTCCAATATGGCCGCATTGAGGCGAAAATGCAGTTGCCCGAATCGCAGGGCTTGTGGCCCGCCTTCTGGCTGCTGGGCGACAACATCACGACCAACCCCTGGCCAGCCTGCGGCGAGCTCGACGTGGTGGAGCACATCAACGGCAGCGACCCGGAGAACGAGGGCTACGACTGGGTGCAGGGTTCGATCCATGGGACCAACCTCAATGGCGGCATTCAATACCATCCGGCGGGGTTTTCCGCCGCGGCCTTTCACACCTACGGCATGATCTGGACTCCGGGGCAGATTCAGTATTATGTTGACACTCCCACAAACGTCTACGCCACTTTCACGCCGAGCACCCAGTCCGGCACATGGCCTTTCGATCAGGGCCCGCAGTTTGTGATCATGAACCTTGCCGTCGGAGGAAGTTGGCCGGGTTCACCCGATGCGACTACGGTATTTCCCTCGCAGGTCGTGGTCGATTACGTGCGGATCTATACCAACTGAAGCGATCTCACGGATAGCATGCGGCCGTGGACGGCCCGCGCCTTCGGATGCGCTCCGCGAGCCCTTGCGGCAGCCGTCCCTGTTCACCGCGGCGAACCGCTGGGGCGGGATAACACGAATCGCGTATCGCAGGAACAATGAGAATGCATTGTTACTTCCAAGTTACAAACTGAAGAAGATATTCGCACTCTATTTGCACCTGCTTGATAGTCCCTTTACAATTCAGGGCGGATACTACTCTCGTGATTGCGCACATTCGGCAGCAGGTTCCGTTGAAGCTCGCACATGGTTCCACGCCTCTGGTGGAACTCTCCTTTCCAACCTTTGTTCCATCCCTGCCCGCGGCAACAGCCGCGCCGCGCGTTCGCGCCGAGGTGGGCCGCTACCGGCTGCGGCTTGCCGAGACCGCGGAAGACCGCGATGCCGCCTGCCGGCTGCGCTTCAAGGTCTTCAATATCGAACTGGGCGAGGGGCTGGAGAGCTCCTACCGGACGGGATTGGACATCGACCGGTTCGACCCCATTTGCGAGCACCTGCTGGTGGAAGACAAGCTTGAGGACAATCCGGCCCGGCGCATCGTGGGCACCTACCGGATGCAATCCGGAACCATGGCCGAACGCCATCTGGGCTACTACTCCGAGCAGGAGTTCAGTTTTGCCGTTTATGAGCCGCTCCGGGCCGGCATTCTGGAGCTGGGCCGCGCCTCCATTGATCGCGAACACCGCACTCCGGAGGTGCTGACATTGTTATGGAGGGGGATCGCGCAGTATGCTACCGACATGGGGCTGCGTTACTTGATCGGCTGCTCATCTTTGAACTCGAAAGACCCGGCGGAAGGCTGGCAGACGTATCGCCAGCTTGAGCAATACCGGGTTTCTCCGGAGTTTGAAACCGCGCCGGCCGCCGCTTACGCCTGTCCCATCGAGCGGGAGAGCGCACACGCACAGCCGTCGCCCTGCCTCATGGAATCGAATCCGGTCCAGCCGGCTCTGGCGGCATCGCCGCTGCCGGCCCCAGTTCCAACGCCAGCCAAGGTTCCCCGGCTGCTGAAGACCTACCTGGCCATCGGCGCGCGCATCGCCGCCCCGCCGGCCTGGGACCGGGAGTTCGGAACCATCGATTTTCTGACGCTGCTCGATCTCAAGTTGCTCTCCCACTCGGC
>DASWZM010000085.1:0-1803 GCA_036404455.1 Occallatibacter sp.
CCAGCGCGAGTCGCGGCTGGCGGTGTGGACGATGGGGTTGTAGGGCGAGTACTCCCAGGGACCGTCGGCATGGCGGCTGCGCGCCGAGACCACGGAGTGGCTGGTGGAGGGCCCGCCGGTTCCGCCCTCGGCGACGTTCAAATAGAAGTAGCCGTTGTGTTCGATCACCTTCGGCGCTTCCAGGCAGGTGCACTCGATGCGCATCGAGGCGGGCACGGGCCAGGGATCGAAAGCGTGGTGCGGAGGCACCTTCACACCCAATCCATCGGCAGTCAGCTCGGCCATTAAGCCGCCGTTGGCGTAGAGGAATCGGCGTCCGTTCTCGGCGATGTGGGCGGGGTCGATGGCGTCGATGCCCAGGTCGATGGGCTCGCTCCAGGGGCCGAGCGGATGTTCGGCATGGACCACGCGCAGGCGGTTGTCGGCGGGAAAGTAGATGTAGAAGCGGCCTTGGTACTCGCAGAGATACGGGGCCCACACGCTGCCGGCGTAGCGATGCAGGGCGGCGGCGACGGGCCTCCAGTTCACCAGATCCGTGGAGCGCCAGATGAGCAGGCCGGGGGCGTAGTCGAAGCTGGAGTGGGTGAGGAAGAACTCGTTACCGACGCGGATGGGGCTGGCGTCGGGGTGGTCTCCACCCAGAATGGGGTTGTGATAGACCGCGTTGGCCTGGGCCAGAAGCCGGTGTGGGGGAGCGGCCAGGGTGAGGGCGGCGGAGGCGCTGGCGGCGCTCTGAAGAAAGCTGCGGCGAGTGAACATGGCGGGACCAGTGTAACGCCGGGCAAGTGGGCGCGTAAAACGACCTATAGAGGCGGGAGGCTGCCGAACGTCCGGCTGCTGGCGCCACGGACCTGGACCTTCAGCGAATCGACACTGCCGGTCTCCCAACCGCCGAGCGCATCTCTTCCAGCCAAGAGCGGCGCCCGTCTGACGCGGGCGTTATGCGGCGAGGCATGCCTCGCCCCTACAATCGCCGGGGATGCGTGGGACCCGACTCGGAATGCACACCGGGAAGCATCGCAAACAGTTGCGGGGTCCCCCGGCCCGTCCAAATCACGCTCCTGGCTGAAAGTGAAGACGGACCACACGCAGCGCAGTCTACCCTGCCTAGGCCCGGTCGCCAGGGTCGGAAAAACCGGCACACTGATTTACTTTGGTAGGCACTGAAGTACTATACGTCCGCCAGAACTTCAGATAACCTTCGTTACCTTGTAAGGGCTATCTTCGACAGATAACCTTGAGCCCGAGGAGCAAATCTGGTGTCGTTAGTGACTTCGTTTTGGAAAGACGATCAAGGCCAGGACCTGATCGAATACACTGCGCTCATCGCATCTGTGGCTTTGTGTTCGGCAGCCCTTTTTGTCGGTGCGGGCGGCAGTCTTCAAGGCCTCTGGAGCACAGTCAATTCCCAACTCGACACAGCCAACACATTTGCGTGGACGCCCTAAGAACATCCGCGGCGAAGCGTTTTATGGCTAGTTGACTTCACGGGATGCGCCTGGCCAACGGTCAGGTGCGATCCAGGTTCCAGGACGACGAAACGAAGCGATGGCGTTCCAATGCTAGCAGGGAGTCCAACTACACGAGCGCCGACAGCGCATACGTCCGCGCGTCAAGCGCAACTCAAAGCGGATTTGGTGCGCGCTTGGAGAAACGATCCCCATCGCGCAGCCTGAGATGCTTCGCGGCGACCTTGCTTCCCAGGTTGGCGGGTGCGTGCGAATGGCCGCGGCATATCCGCGACACGGAGAGGGCGTCGGCTCTTGATCAAAAACGGGGGCAGACCGTGATCCCAGATTGGTA
>DASWZM010000086.1:0-1743 GCA_036404455.1 Occallatibacter sp.
ACTGGGTATTAGCGGGAACGGAGTAGCGAGCAGCAATCGCCTCTACCCATGGCGTGACCAGGGTGAGGTCCTCGAGCTGACTTTTGAGGGTCAGCCGCGGCTCGGGCGAGGATGGGCTAGGGCCTGTCATCCAATTCTCAGGCATTGGCGTTGCGGGCATGGTCGCCGCCGGCGCTGCTGCCAGCTTACCCGAGCACGGCAATGGCGGCATCCAGATCGTGGCAGACCGGGATCATGGTATCGATGCCGCTGGTCTTAAGAACCGATTCCACCATCTCGTTGGGCGCAAACAGGACGACCTTGCCGCCGCGGCTCTTGACGGCGCGCGCGGGAATGACGATAGAGCGCAGACCCATCGAACCAAGGAACTCGACCTTCTGCAGGTCGACAAGGAGTTTTTTGGCGCTGCCTGCGATGAGGTTCATCTTAAAGTCGACAGCCGCGGCGCCGGCGATGTCCATGCGGCCATCGAGCACGACGCGAGTGATGCCGCCGGCCATTTCTTCAGAGGAGATTTGCATTGCGCTCTTTCTTCGACGTGAGGAATGTTCAGCTCCGCGACCGGGCGCGTTGAGGTTCCACGTCCAGGTTCCACGTCCAGGCGCGGGATAGAGCCATGGTATTGGACGATCATGAATGCCCGGTTAAAAGATCGGGGTGGAGAGCGAGACGAAGATCTGCGCGCCGGGACTGAGCGGCGCCGCGGCGCCGGCGGGCACGCTTCCCTGGTTTTGCAGCTCGATTTTGAAGTTCTTTTTCTTCTTGGCCTTGAATTCGCTGCTGACGATGTTCGAGCTAACCTGCTGGCCGCCGTTCTGAGCGATGACGCGGAATGTCTGAACGCCGGGCGGGACGAAGAGGTTGTTGAGATCGGTTTTGTCGCCGCTGATAAAGCGCAGATAGACCGCTTTATTCATCTCCACCGTGAGGGGCACGCCGTTGGGGACGTGGCTCAACTCGATCTTGAATTTGCTGTTGGCGTTCGGATCGAGTTTGTGGGGATCGGTGGCCGCAGTGGCCGGGGTGGAGGCAGGCGGCGTGGATTTGGTGGGCTTGGCTGCGGGCGGCGGAACGATATTAGCGGCCGGGGTTGGGGTTGGAGTGGGTTTGGTTGCGGGCGGCGGAGTGGTTTGTTGAGTTGCTGTCTGGGGCTTGGCGGTTACGGGCGTGGGCTTGGCGGGCGTCGGCTTGGCAGGGGCGGCCGGAGCTGAAACCGGAGTTTTGGCTACCGGCACAGCGGGAGCGGGAGGCAGATCGGGGGTACCGAACGGCGCGGCCGGTGGCGGGGCAGGAGGGGTGACGGTCTGCCGCTGCGCCGGAACGTGGCCTAGATGATAGAGGCGGTGCAGAAACCAGCCGCCCGCGCCGGCTGCCGCAACAGCAAGCAGAGCCACGGCAACCATGGTCTCCATTTTTAGCGGTTTGGAAGGCTTCTTAGCCCCGGCGGCGGCTGGCTTTTGCGTGGTTGCGTACGTATGGGCCGGTGGATGCGAGATGCTGCTGGGCGCGGCGGCGAGCGTGGCGTTGGGATTGACGCGCAAGGTGGCAAGATCCTGAGCGAGCTCTTCACCTGTCTGATAACGAGCGCCGGGATTTTTGGCGAGACACTTGAGAATTACGCCCTCCAGGGCCGGAGGGATGGCAGGGTTGAGCTTGGAGGGCGGGATGGGATCGACGTGGACGACTTTGTAAGAGACGGCCGTCATGGTTTCGCCGAGGAAGGGCTGCTCGCCGGCGGCCAGC
>DASWZM010000087.1:0-4806 GCA_036404455.1 Occallatibacter sp.
CTTGAAGGAGCCGGTGGGATTCATCCCCTGGTGCTTGGCAAACAGTTGGTCGATTCCCAGCGCCTTGGAGGCGCGCGGCAGGTGGTAGAGCGGCGTATTGCCCTCGCGCAGGGTCACTGCGTTTCCAAAGCTCTCCAGGATTGGCAGCAGCTCCCGGAACCGCCACACGCCGGAGTGGTCCAGCGCTTCGCTAGAGCAGCGCCGCTCCCGCCACAGCCACTTCAGCGCGCCTGGGTTGGGCCGGTCGTGGCCTTGGCGCTCGGCCCAGCCCGGATATTCCACTTCAAAAAGGTCCCCGCAAAGAGCGCAGCGGAAGTCTGGCCGCGCCTTCTTGCCTTCGACCCGCGTCCCGCATCCAAAACAGCGTAACTGGTGCAAATTGTCGTTCATGCCTGGTGTTAGCCTACCAGCGTGGGCCGAATCTTGCAGTGAATTGGAGGCTGAGAAACCCTGATGCGAAGCCGGATGCCCAAAAGGTTCCTCGTTGCTCTTCTCGGAATGGCCCTCCTGGTCCCGGCCAATGCGCAGACGCCTCTGCGCGTGGCCGCGGCTGCCGACCTTGAGCCGGTGCTGCCGCCAATCCTTGACGAGTTCCGCCAGGCCACCGGAATTCGCGCCGAAGCTACCTTCCAGGCTTCGGCGGTTTTGACCACGCAAATCCAGAACGGCGCGCCCTTCGATCTGTTTCTGTCCGCGGATCTCGGTTATCCCAAGCGCCTCATCGATGCCGGCCTGGCCGACGCGGCGGGAACTGCCGATTCATCCACTCCGATCATTTATGCGCGGGGCACGCTGGTGCTGTGGGCGCGCAAGGACTCCCATTTGCCCCCGCCGTCGCTCGACCTGCTGCGCAGCTCCGGCCTCAAGCGCCTGGCCATCGCCAACCCGGAGCGTGCGCCCTACGGCCGGGCCGCGGTTGCCGCGCTCACCAGTCTCAATCTCTACGACGCCCTCAAGCCCCGCCTTGTAACCGCCGAGAACATCTCCCAGGCCGCTCAGTTTGTCGACTCAGGCAACGCCGACGCGGGGCTCATCTCGCTCACCTCCGCGCTCACTCCGCGCCTGGCGTCAAGCGGCGCTTATTTCGTCGTCCCTCGCGACCTCTACCCGCCCATCGAACAGGGCGCGGTCATTGTCAGCAACACCACTCAGCGCGCCGCCGTCCACAAGCTCCTGGACTACCTGCTCTCGGCCCCGGTCCAGACCCAGCTTGCCAAAACCGGCCTCACACCCGTTCACTAGAAGCAATGGATTGGCAGGCGTTCGCCCTCTCCCTCAAGCTGGCCACGGTCACCACAGCCATTCTGCTGGCCGTGGCCGTGCCTCTGGCCGCGCTGCTGGTGCTCGGCCGCAGCCGCTGGCTGGCGGCGCTGGAAGCGCTGGCTGCCCTGCCGCTGGTCCTGCCTCCCACCGTGCTCGGGTTCTTTTTGCTGGTGCTGCTCGGGCCCCGCACCGCCGTCGGCCGTGGAATCACTTCCCTGCTCGGCCATCCCCTCGCCTTCTCGTTTTCGGGCCTCGTCGTGGGATCGGTGATCTACAGTCTGCCCTTTGCCGTTCAGCCGCTGGTGGCCGGGTTTGCGGTCGTTGAGCCGGCCCTTGTGGATGCAGCGCGGCTCCTGGGCGCCAATCCGGCGCGTCTCGTGCTCAGCCTGCTCGTCCCGCTGGCCCGGCGCTCGTTGCTCGCCGCCGCCGTGCTCAGCTTTCTGCACACGATGGGCGAGTTCGGCGTAGTCCTCATGCTGGGCGGAGACATTCCCGGCGCCACGCGCACCCTCTCCATCGTGCTCTACAACCAGGTGGAAAACTTCGACTATGCCGCGGCCAATCGCACAGCGGCAGCGCTCCTCGGCATGAGCGTCGTGGCTTTGGCCGCCATCTATCTCGGCAGCCGGCCCAAAGGAGGCCGTCGTGCTTGAACTGGCGATCGATGCGCGCCGCGGCAGCTTCCACTTGCAGGTGGAGTGCCGCTTCGCGTCCGACTGGACGGTGATCTTCGGACCCTCCGGAGCAGGCAAGACCACGTTGCTCCGACTCCTCGCCGGCCTTGACGCCCCTTCACGCAAAGGCCCTGACCGCGCCCGCATCGCTTTCGACAACCGTCTCCTCACAGATTCGCCAGTCGGCCTCGCCCTCAAGCCCGGCCCACGGCCATGGGAGCGCAAAACATCCTTCGTCACGCAGCAGCCCGCTCTGTTCCCGCATCTTACCGTAGCCGCCAACGTGGCCTATGGCCTGCCTTGGCTTGGCGGCGAGACGGAAAGCAAGCAGGCCGTCGAAGCAGCGCTGGAACTCGTCGGCGCTTCCAGCCTTATAGACCGCCGTCCGCGGGATCTCTCCGGCGGCGAGGCACAGCGAGTGGCCCTGGCCCGAGCGCTGGCTCCGCAGCCCCGCCTGCTGTTGTTGGATGAGCCCTTTTCCGCCCTCGACGGTTCCGCCAGTGACGCCCTGCTCGCCCGTTTGCAGATCTGGCTCACCGAGCACCGCGTGCAGACCGTCCTCGCCACGCACGATGCCACCGACGCCCTTGCCACCTCGGCAGAGGTCGCTCTGCTTCGCGAAGGCTGCCTTGCGGCGCTGGGATCAGCCGCGGAGGTGCTTGTGTCAGAGAGGCGCCGATTACTGGGCCGGCTTGGGAAGGGCTAATTTGCGGCAATTACAAGCAGGGTCGCGTCGTCCCGGAATTGCGCGCTGCAGAAGGCTGTGACCTGCGCGAGAAGCCGGCTATTCAACTCCTTCGCGGAGAGCGCGCTGTTGGCCTTTGCGAATGTTGCGATGCTGGTTTCTTCAAACTCCTGCCCGTCCGTATCCGCCGCCTCCGTGATGCCATCGGTGAACAGCAGCAGCCGGTCCCCTGTCCTCAACTCGACCGTCGAGTCCTCGTAGGTCCAGGCCGGGAAAACACCGAGCACCGCGCCGCCCTGTTCGAGCATCCGCGCGGAGCCGCCCGACACCAGTATTGGGTAAAGATGCCCGGCGTTGCAGTACTGGAACGTGTGCGTTTGGCCATCGAGAATTCCATAAAGGAAGGTCACGAATTTTCCCGTCGCGATGTTCTCGTGCAACAAGCTGTTGACCTTGGCGCACACCTGGGCCGGGCTTTCCGAGCCGCTCGCAAACGCGCGGACCGCGGCCTGCACGTTGGCCATCAGCAGAGCGGCGGATACACCTTTCCCGACCACGTCGGCAATGCAGATTCCGAGTCGATGATCGCCCAGCCGGAGCACGTCGTAGTAATCCCCGCTTACCGTGCTTGCGGGCTGCCACGCTCCTGCAACCTCGAATCCCGGAAGCTGGGGAATCTCTTTGGGAAGCAGCGACTGCTGTATCTCCCGGGCGCGCTCCAATTCCTGCTCTTGCATTTCCAGCCGGGCAGTGCCGCGTTCCACTGTTTGCTGAAGCTCGACGTTGCGCTGCTCCAGCCGCTCTTTCGTGGTGTGGTACAGAAACGAGACAAGGCCGAAGACGAATGTGACGAGGAACGGAAACTTCCATCCGGTTGTAATCAGATGAGAAAGCGTCTGCGGAGTAGGCGGAGCAATCAACCACACAACCGCACTCGAAATCAGGTAAACAGGGACCGTCAGTACAAGTAGGAGGGGCAGGAAAATCAGCAGGTTGTAAGGAAATGGCTTTTGCCAATAAAGGAACTCCAACCAACCTATGGCGGGCGAGAGGAGATTCCCGATGCACAGAGAATACAGCAGAACCGTCGCGGGATTGATCTGCTGTCCGATGGCCCAGAAAATGGCGGCGATGACCGCCGCGATAGCGATGTAAAGGACTTGCTGCCGGAAGAATCGAGCCAAAGATGATACGTTCACATTTACACCGCCACAGTGCTTGAACCCCTGTTGAGCTATCCAATCATTCTAAAGCCGCAAGTTAGAACCCCACCATCACCGGCTCCAGTTCGAGGTGAATACCAAAGCGGGCTTCGACGGCGGCGGCGATTTGGCGAGCAAGGGCGAGAATCTCCGCCGCGCTCGCCCCGCCGCGATTGACCAGCGCCAGCGTATGCCGCGACGAGACCCCGGCGGCGCCCAGCGCATACCCCTTCGCGAAGCCTGCCTGTTCGATCAGCCACGCTGCCGGCAGCTTCACCTGGCCCGGCCCGGCGGGATAACGCGGCGGCTCTTTGCCGCTGGCGGCCGCGATCTGCCGGACTTGCTCCTCGCTCACCACCGGGTTCTTGAAGAAGCTGCCCGCGCTGCGGCAATCGGGGTCGCCTTCGACCAGCAGCATCCCCTTGGACCGGCGAACGGTGCGCACGACAGCGGACACCTCTGCCAAACTGGGTCCGCCGCCCGCGGTTCCACGTTCTGCAAGAGCCCGTTGCAGGTCCGCATAGCGCAGCGTCGGCGCCCCGCCCACGGTCAGCCGGTAGTCCACGCGGGTCACAATAAAGCGCCCGCGATCCGTCGAATTGAACCGGCTGCGGCGATAAGCAAAGCCGCACTCCGCCGCGAAGAACTTGACGAACGCCCGCTCCTTCAGGTCAAAAGCCCGCACCCGCTCGATCGCCGGCGCAACCTCCTGCCCATACGCGCCCACATTCTGCACAGGAGTTCCACCCACCGTGCCCGGAATGCCCGCCAGGCACTCTACCCCCGCGCAGTTGTCCTCGACCGCACGCTCCACAAAACCGTCCCAGTCCTCGCCCGCGGCAGCCTGATAGATCCTCTGGCCCACCTGGCCTGCCTGCCCCGAATCCTCCGCCGTCACAGCAACCGCAATCCCGCGCAATCCCACCTGCAGCACCAGGCCGTCGAACCCAGCGTCGGCCACCAGCAGGTTGCTGCCGCCGCC
>DASWZM010000088.1:0-3839 GCA_036404455.1 Occallatibacter sp.
AAGGGAGGGCCGGTTTTGGCTACTTCCACGCCGTCGATCACCAGGCGTGCGCCGTCGCGGGCGATGAGGTGGAAGGTGTAACCGCCGTCGGCGGGAATGTCGATGAGGCCGTCCCAGGCGGCGGCATAACGCGTGAAGCCCTGTGAGTCGGCCCGGAGGTTGGGCGACTCGCCGTTGAAGACCGCGTGCTGGGTGGTGAGATCGGGAAGCTGAGTCCATTCTCCGGGGTAGATCTGCCAAGCGAGGCCGGGAACAGTAGGGCTGGGCGTATCCACGGCGTCGTGCCATGTGGCCACGGCGACCACTCCCTGGCTGGCCCAGTCCTGATGGCCATCCGGGTCTTCGACGTGTAGCAGAATGCGGAAGCGGCCAGAGCCGCTTGTCGCCCCGTCGAGCTGGGTGCCGTCGGCGTCGGGGAATTTGTGGCGCACGCGGCGGCCGTGTGCTTGAGTTCCGTCGCCGAAGAGCCAGGTATAGTGCGCGCCTGGGGAGGGTTGCGCGGTGAAGGTGACTTTCTGCCCGGGGGCGAAGACCGGGGGATCGAAGCTGAACGCGGCAACGGGGTTGTGGACGGGGGTGAACTTGGGCGGCTGGGCCCCGGCGGAGACGACCAAGGGTAGATCGGCGTCGGTGGCGGCGCGAGTTTGGGCGTACTTCACATTGTCGAAGGTCACTTCGGCGACGTCGCCGGTGAGCGTGGAATCGGCGAGCGGGGGCTGGTCGACGGCCCAGATGTTGCGGAAGGTGAAGCCGTGCAAACCGGGCCGGCCCGGATCCTGGTCCAACTCCATCTGGACGAGGGAGTACCAGTTGTCCAGGATGAGATTCTCAAAGGTGTAGTTGGAATGGTCGCCCTGAGCGCCGTCCGCGCCCCAGAAGCCGAGCAGCCCGAAGGTCTGGCCGCAAGCGCCGATGCCGGTGTGAAGAATGTCGGAATCGCGGAGGGTGAAGTTGCGGGAGTTGAAGATCTTCCGGGGCCAGCCGGAGCGGACGATGTTGGAGATGCTGGTGGAGAGCTCGCTGTGCTCGATGAGGATGTTCTGGACGTCGTGGCCGGGGCGCAGCATGTCCTCGTCGGTGTAGCCGTCCCAGTTGCCTTCCATGGCGAAGACATCATCGGAGGCGCGGAAGAAGGCGTTGCGGACGATGGTGTCGCCGCCGCCGAGCCAGTCCATACCGTCCTGGTTGGCGTTGCCGGGATTGCCGCCGATGACGCGCAGGTCGTCGTAGGTAAATCCAGTGGAATCCTTTATCTGGATGGACCAGTTGCGGGAGCGGATGATGCAGGTGAGGCCGTCGATCTCCACCTTGTGGGCTTCGCGAGAGCCGATGCAGTGCCAGTCGGGCTTCTGCATCCAGCCTTCGTCTGCGTTGGGGTCCTGAGAGCCTTCGTAGACGATGGTTCCGCGGCCCAGGACCTTGACGTTCTCGACATTCCAGAGGTTGAGGCTGCCGAAGACGAATGCGCCTGGAGCGAGGTAGAGGGTTTCGCCTGATTTGGGGTTGAGGCTCTCGCGATGAACGCCCGCGGAGACGATGCGGACGTTGGGGCCGGCGGGCGGCGGCGGTGTGCCGGCGAAGAGAAAGAGCATGCGGGCGTGGTTGAGGAAGTCGCCAGGGCGGGAGATGGAGAGCTTTGCCGGGCCTGCAAGGCGGAAACGGATGGTCTGGCCTTGCCGGGTGGGGCGCAGGCCGAGGCGCCAGGGTTGAATATCGACGCCGCGATCCCAAAAGCCCGGCTCGGCGGCAGTGACGGCTATGTCTACGGGGCCGGTGGTGTCAAAGCTGACGAACTCATAGCTGGAGGCGGCGTGGGCCACGTCCACGGGCTGGCCGTTGACGGTGACGATGAAGGCGGTCGAGCGCAACTCTTCGGGGACCGGTGCGGCCTGTACGCGGGAGGCGGCGTGGGCGGCAACAGGAAGCGCGAGAATGGCCACGAGGAGCGAGCGAAAACCCAGCAAGAAGACGGACTCCGGCAAAAAATTGGGAACGAAACCACTTTAGCACCGGGGGTGTCAACTGAGGTCTAGATTCCTTCGCCCATGGAGACGTAATGGCGGAGGCGATCGAGTTGCTCGCGGTAGGCTTCGCGTTCGGCGGCTTCGGCGGCGAAGGGCTCGACGTGGGGCGGCGGCGTGCCTTCAACGCAGAGGCGGGTTTCGAGCTCTTCGACGCGGGTCGAGAGGGCGATGAGCGCGTCGGAGAGTGGATCTTTGACGTCGTGGGGATCGGTAATGAGCACGCGCTGGCCGTTGCGGTAGATGATGTGGGCAGGGACGCCGACGACGGTGGAGTTGGGAGGCACATCAGAGAGTACGACAGAGCCGGCACCGACGCGGGAGTTCTCGCCTACGGTGATGTTGCCGAGCAAATTGGCGTTGTTGCCGATGAAGACGTTGTCGCAGACGGTGGGGTGTCGCTTGCCGTGGCCCTTGCCGGTTCCGCCCAGGGTTACGCCCTGGTAAAGGGTGACGTCGCTGCCCACGATGGCGGTTTCGCCGATGACAACGCCCGTGGCGTGGTCGATGAAGAGACGGCGACCGAGGAGGGCGCCGGGATGGATATCGACGCCCGTGAAAAAGCGGCCAACCTGGGAGAGCAGCCGCGCGGGGAGACGGAGCTTTGCGCCCCAAAGGGCGTGGGAGATGCGGTGAATCCAGACTGCCCAGAGGCCCGGATAGCAGAGGAAAACCTCGAGTCGGGAGCGGGCAGCGGGGTCGCGCTCCAGGACGGAGTCGATGTCTTCGCGGATGCGGGCGAACAGGGACATGAAGGGTTCGTCTTGTCAAAACGGTTTCGGAGCCGGCGGAACGGGTCTGGCTCCGCCGGCTGTGGAAGTGCTTACACTGCGATCGCTTCGATGGGCAGGGCCAATGCTTGCTGGCGCAGCGACTCAAAAAGGATGCTGGACAGGTAGCGCTCGCCGAAGTCGGGCAGGACCACTACGATCAGCTTGCCGGCATTTTCAGGGCGGGCAGCTACCTTGAGGGCGGCAGCCACGGCCGCTCCCGAGGAGATGCCGACAAACAGGCCTTCTTCGAGGGGCAGGCGGCGGGCCAGGGCGATGGACTCGTCGTTGGTAACCTGGATGACCTCGTCGACGATGCTGGTGTCGAGGATTTCGGGGACAAAGCCGGCGCCCAGGCCCTGGATCTTGTGCGGCCCGGGCTTGCCGCCGGAGAGCACAGGGCTGTCGGTTGGCTCGACGGCGATGGCCTTGAACTCCGGCTTCAGAGGCTTGATGTATTTGGCCACGCCGGTGATGGTGCCGCCAGTGCCGACGCCGGAGATGAGGATATCGACCTTGCCGTCCGTATCGTTCCAGATCTCGGGGCCGGTGGTGGCGTAGTGGATGGCAGGGTTTGCGGGGTTGTTGAACTGCTGGAGGATGTGGCCGTTGGGGGTCTTGGCCAGGATCTCATCGGCTTTGGCGATAGCGCCCTTCATTCCGTTGGGTCCGGGGGTGAGCACAATCTCGGCACCGAAGGCCAGCAACACCGTGCGGCGCTCCAGGCTCATGGTTTCCGGCATGGTGAGGATGAGCCGGTAGCCCCTGGCGGCGGCGACGAAGGCCAGGGCGATACCGGTGTTGCCGCTGGTGGGCTCGATGAGGACGGTGTGGCCGGGCTTGATCTTGCCGGCCTTCTCGGCGGCATCGATCATTGCGAAGCCGATCCGGTCTTTTACGCTCGAGACCGGGTTTTGGCTCTCCAGCTTGGCTACAACGGTAGCGGGCAGGCCAGCCGCTATGCGATTGAGCCGGACGAGCGGGGTACGGCCAATGATTTCAGTTACATCCGCGGCAATGCGCGCCATGATGATCTCCTCTTTTGGGG
>DASWZM010000089.1:0-2856 GCA_036404455.1 Occallatibacter sp.
GTATGCGCGGCTCTATCAGATGATCGATGCCAAGTGGCAGTCTACCGACTACACCTACACCGCACAGTAGTTAACGCCGAGCCTCGCGCCGCGCAGCGTGCGCGGCGCGAGGCTCGGCGTTCGAGGCCTGGGCGCTTTGCTCAGGGCCGGGAACGCGGGTTGGGTCTACGCCATGGCGGCGAGGACGGCGTCGGCGAACTGGGTGGTTCCGGCCGTGCCGCCGACGTCGCGGGTGAGGGCCTTGCGCTCGGCGTAGACCGCTTCCAGGGCCTTCTGCACCTTGTCGGCCGCGGCATCCTCGTCCAGATGGCGGAGCATGAGGACCGCGGACTGCAACAGGGCGGTGGGGTTGGCGACATCCTTGCCTGCAATATCGGGAGCCGAGCCATGCACGGCTTCGAAGATGGCGCATTCGAGGCCCAGATTGGCGCCGGGGACAAGGCCGAGGCCGCCGACAAGACCGGCGCAAAGGTCGCTGACGATGTCGCCGTAGAGGTTTTCGAGCAGCAGAGTGTCGTACTGGTAAGGGTTCATGACCAGTTGCATGCAGGTGTTGTCGATGATGTGCTCGCCGTAGAAGATTTCAGGAAATTCCTCGGATACCTGGCGGGCGCAGCGGAGGAAGAGGCCGTCGGAGAGCTTCATGATGTTGGCTTTGTGGATGGAGTGGATCTTCTTGCGGCCGTGCCTGCGAGCGTACTCGAAGGCGAATCTGGCGATGCGCGTGGAACCTTTTTCGGTGATGACTTTGATGCATTCAACGACGCCGGGGACGACCTCGTGCTCCAGGCCCACGTACTCGCCCTCTGTGTTTTCGCGCACGATGATCAGATCCACGCCGGGCCAATGGGTTGCCAGGCCGGGAAGGTTTCTGATGGGGCGGAAGTTGGCGAAGAGATCGAACTTCTTGCGCAGGGTGACGTTGATGCTCTTGAATCCGCCGCCGATGGGCGTGGTCACCGGCCCTTTCAAGGCCACGCGGTTGCGCTCGATGGACTCGTAGAGCGGGGCGGGAATGTACTCGCCGAAGATTTCGAAGGCCTCGGCGCCAGCGGCGAAGCGCTCCCACTCAAACTTGACGCCGGTGGCTTCGAGGATGCGGACTACCGCCTGGGTGACTTCGGGTCCGATGCCGTCGCCGGGAATCAAGGTTACTTTGTGAGTCATGAGTCAGCTCCTAGCTTCTAGCTTTCAGCCCTTGCTGTTTGTTGTGACAGAGCGCTGTTCTTGGCCCCTTTTCCGCTCAAAATTAGCAAAAAAGCCGGGTGTTGAGCCCGAAAATCGGGGTTTTTTGGGGGGTCTGTGTTTACCATTAGGATAACAGAACGCCCTGCGAGAAAATTCTATAAGTATCTGATTTTGCATGTTTTATCGATCTCTCCGACCTGGAAATGCACCCCTAGAAGTGGGCATTTTCGCGGGAGGGGGGTGGGGTCTCCGGCCGGCTCCGCTCTCGTGGCGGCGGAGATCGACATTTCGAAGGCTCTGCATACAGTCATTATGCGTCGCGGGGCCGTATTTTTCGGCAAAAGCGGTTGCGGATGGAGGATGCGGCATTTTTGTGTGGAAGCGTCGCAAGCGCAAGTAGCTACTTTTTGGTGTTCCGTCCGCCCAGCAGGCCTTCCAACTCTTCCTTGAATTCGCGCACGTCCTTGAAGTCGCGGTAGACCGACGCGAAGCGAATGTAAGCGACCGTATCCAAACCTTTCAAGCGCTCCATGATCAGTTCGCCCACTTCGCTGGTGGTGCGCTCGCGCTCGGGAGCGTCCATCAGGAAGCTTTCGGTGGCGTCGACGATGGCTTCGAGTTTGCTGGCGGGCACGGGGCGCTTCTCGCAGGCGCGGAGCAGGCCGCTGAGGACCTTCTGGCGGTCGAAACGCTCGCGCCGGCCGTCCTTCTTGACCACCATATAGGGGATCTCGTCGATGCGCTCGTAGGTGGTGAAGCGGCGATTGCAGCTCTCGCACTCGCGGCGGCGGCGGATGGAGTCGGCCTCCTTGCTCTCGCGCGAGTCGACGACTCGGTCCTGCCCGAAACCGCAATAGGGACATTTCATGTTAAGGCGATTTTACGGCATGGAAGGGTTGGTGAGAGGGAGCAGGGAACAGGGAGAAGACAAGCTGATGTGCTGATCGGAGTTGCCGTTCAGGGAACGGGGACGAGCAGGGTCTTGCCGGCGAGAGCGGTTAGACCATCGAGGGTGTCGAGGAACGCGGAGGCGAGGAGCGGGGCGTCCGCGAGGTGGAAGAGGAGTTCGGCGTTGTTCCAGGCAGCTTCGCGGGCAGCGGAGACGCTCCAGGCTGCGAGCGTGTTGTCCAGGGCTGAGACGGGCGGCAGAGCGTCGCCGAGGAGGCGGACGTGGAGGGTGGTTTTGGCCGCTTCGATGAGACTGTCAAGGGTGGTGTTGACAGCGGTGTAGTCATTGTATTGGGTTGTGCCGTGCTGGGGCGGAATGGACGAGGCCTGGCAGACGGCGAGGACGGCCTGCGGGAGGTCGTGGTTGATGTGGGCGTTGATGCCGGACAGGGCGAACTGGATGCGGGCGATGGCGGGCTGGTTGCGCTGGGTGAAAAGAGCCTGCCAGCAGCCGGGGGTTGATGCGCCGGAGAGAGAGGATTGGATTGCGGCGAAGTAGAAACGGGCAAACTGGACGTCGAGGGCGGCGAGCCAGGCTGGGTTGGTGAATCCGGAGGGGTCGGCGGGACTGGAGGCGTTAACGCGGGCTTCGACGGTCTGGGTTACCTGGAGATAAAGCCAGTTGAACCACTTCAGGCCATCGCCATTTGCGCAAAGGGTGTCTATCGTCTCGAGGGATTGGAGCACGTCGGCAATTGATTGCCGCGGGCTCTGAACCGC
>DASWZM010000090.1:0-2332 GCA_036404455.1 Occallatibacter sp.
GCGGCGCATAATGTGAATTGAATAGGGCGCGACAGCCCGACAGCAAGCGTGGAGAGCTCCACCAAGCGAAGCACAGGTCAGGAAGCTGCGCACAAACAGGCGCGGAGGGAGAGGGCCTTGTCTCCCGGAATGTGGTAAACAAACATCCCTCGGACACCGAAGGAACGGCCTAACTCCTTTAACGTCTAATCTCTGCAAATAACTCGTTTTGAATCAGACATTTGGAGCGAAACCCCTGTCGTAACCCGCTGAAAACAAGGCGTTTCTTTAAAGAGTGTTCAGAGACGGGGGAGGGGGGTGGAGGTCATAAGCGCTAAGTTAGGACCGTCCGGTCACTTTTTGGCTTGCTTGATATCCAACCTACAGGGTGTAACCAAAGTGATAACTGCACAATCCGTAGGGGTTACTTATCCGTTATCTTAGCGCTTATGGGGGTGGAGGTTACTCATGCGTTAACCGGGTGGCAACCCCCTGCTGCTTGCGCTCTCCCGGCAATGCTCGCCCTCTGCTCCCCTGCGGGCGCTGCCCGCGAGTTCTGGGTCACGTTCTCAGGAAGTCCCCGCTCTTGCCGCCGGACTTTTTTTCGAGTTGCACATTGCGGATGACGATGGCCTTGTCCAAAGCCTTGGTCATGTCGTAGACGGTGAGGGCAGCCACGGCGGCAGCGGTAAGGGCCTCCATCTCCACGCCGGTGGGGCCGACGGTTGCGGCAGTCGCGGTGATGCGCACGCCTCCATCTACGACCTCTGCCTGCACGTCCACGTGGGAGAGCGGCAGAGGATGGCACATGGGAATCAGATCTGCGGTGCGCTTGGCCGCCTGAATGCCGGCAAAGCGAGCAACCTCCAGCGGATTCCCCTTGGGGTTGGCGGGCAACGCCGCAAGCACTGCCGCGGAGAGCTCGAC
Source organism: Occallatibacter sp. (assembly GCA_036404455.1). Classification (GTDB taxonomy): domain Bacteria; phylum Acidobacteriota; class Terriglobia; order Terriglobales; family Acidobacteriaceae; genus Telmatobacter. Next base: position 907 of record DASWZM010000090.1, read on the forward strand.
AAAGGCCGAGGCGGTGGCGGTGCGCCGGGTAAGCTGCTTGGCGCTCACATCCACCATGCCGGCCCGGCCGGACGAATCAAAATGCGAGAGCTGCGGTTGGGAAGGTTCTGGCATGGGGCTCCTCAGGGAAGCAAAAGAATACGGACGATTGCGCCCGCCTCAAGTCGATCGGCCTCTTCGGGCACTACCAGGAAGCAATTGGATCGGGCCAGGGCAGCCAGGTCCCCGGATCCCTGCCAGGAGACAAGAGCGACTTCAGGGGCCTGGCCGGCGGACACGCCAAAAGTGCAAAAGGCGGGCAGAAAGCGTGTGAGGCCCGGCTTTCCGTGCTTGCCGGTCTTTGCGGCCAGCCGCGCCAGCGCAAAGCGCGGACCGCCGTCCCGCCGGCCTGCAAGCGCGGCCAGCACCGGTGCTGCGAAAAGCAGAAACGTAACGGCAGAAGACACGGGATTGCCGGGAAGCCCAAAGAACGGCAGCGTGCGCCTCTCGCCGTGCGTCTGAGAAGCTGCTTGGCGGCCGCGGGTCAGCTCCCCGAAGACCAGCGGCTTGCCGGGCTGGATGCGAACGCCTGTGAAGTGGAATCGTGCGCCTGCGCGGGCGAGTGCAGGCTCGACCAGGTCGAATTTTCCCGCAGAGACGCCACCGGAGATGACCAGGAGGCCGGCCTCCGCCACATCAGCGAACGCTCTGTCTAGGGATCGAGCGTCGTCCGCGGCGGTGGGCAGAACCCAGGGCTCGGCGCCCGCCGCGGCAACCATTGCGGCCAGCATGGAGGCGTTTGAGTTGCGGATCTGACCGGGAGCGGGCGAGGACTCCACTGGCGCGAGTTCATCGCCTGTGGTGAGGATCGCCACACGGGGCCGAAAGAAAACATCAAGTGCAGCGTAGCCGCAGGCCGCGGCAAGGGCAATCTGCGCGGACGCGATCGCAGTCCCGGCCGGGAGCAATTCCTCTCCCTCGCGAGCCTGGGCGCCCTGGGCCACGATGTTCTCGCCCTGGGTCAATTTGCGGGGCGGGAGCATTCTGACCTGTCCCCCGGACACCTCGACGTGTTCGATCATCGCCACCGCATCTGCTCCTGCGGGAACCGGGGCGCCAGTCATGATCTCCCAGGCAGCGCCTGGCGGGAGCTGCCCTGCCGGTGCCTGACCGGCACGGGTGGCGCCAACAATGGCCAGGAATCCGTGCGCGGATGCCTCCCAGGCCCGGCAGGCAAAACCGTCCCGCGTAGAGCGTGCGAACGGAGGCTGATCCCGATCGGCACAGAGGGGCTGGCCGAGTACACGGCCTGCCGCTGCGGCAAGCCCAATCCGCTCCGCCGCGGGCCGCAACTGGCCCAGTTGGGCAGCGTAGGCGGCAACCGTCGCCGCGGCTTCCTCGTAACTCGGCGGAGCAGGGCTCATGGAATGGATTGTAGAGGGTCGCA
>DASWZM010000091.1:0-2029 GCA_036404455.1 Occallatibacter sp.
ATCGTCCAGGGAACTGATCACCCGCTCGCTGGGGGGACGCTTTCCGCCGATGGGGCTGGGACTTTCCGGCTTCTTCCCCCAACAGCGCTCGAGCTCATACAGGGCGGTGTCGAACTCGCCCCATTGGCAGCGCGTGAAAAAGGCCCACTCGAGCGAATATTGGAGAATGTCCCGGTCCTGGCCGCTTTCCCGTCGCGCGTACTCTGTGCAATAGCGCTGAATATTGGCCCGGCGCATGATCTCCCGCTGCCAAGCCCGGTCATCGGCCCGCTCCCGGATCAGCGCGTCCAGCCGCTGCCAGTTCTCCGCTTCCACCGGCCCCTTCCAACCGTACAGATCTTCCAGCACCAGCCGGATCCCCCAGGAGATACTCGTATTGCGCACATATTTCAGATACGGCAAAGCCTCGAGGATACGCTGCTGTGCTTCTTGCTGCGTCGCCCAGCCGGGGAATTGCGTCAGGCGCGCGCCGCTCGGGCAGCCTGCCGCATACAGGTCGCTTACCGCCATGTGATAGAGAAGGACATCGTGCAAGCCTCGTGCTCCCAACTTCCCATCCACAAGGTGGGTGTGAACATCCAGCAGCGGGATCGAGCACAATTCCTCGAACAGTTCCGCCTGCAAGCTGTGATTGGTCATGAGCATTTCTCCTTGGGAGGCCTTTTACGCCCGGCCCGCCGCATTTGTCAAGTGAAACCATTTCTCGACTACTTGGGCCATGGCTTGCATCGCCGCCGCCTGCGCTATCGGCGTCCAGAGATTTTTTCGCGTGCCCCACTGCTCCAGCAGCGATTGCCGCACGGCGCTGATGAGTTCCGTCGCCACATTCACCTTGGCAATCCCCAGCGATATGGCTCGGCGCAGATCGGCCTCGGGCGTTCCCGAGCCGCCATGCAGAACCAGCGGAATGCGCGTTGCGGCCTGGAGCTTCGCCAGGCGCTCAAAATCCAGGTGCGGGAGCTTCGTGTAGACGCCGTGGGCATTGCCAATGGAGACCGCCAGGACATCGATCCCGGTCTTTTCCACAAATGCAGCGGCCATATCCGGGTCGGTGAGGGTGGACTGGCTTCCACCTTCCACAGTGACCTGGTCCACTTGACCGATCACGCCCAACTCGCCTTCCACCGTCACACCCTGGGGATGGGCCAGCGCCACTACGCGCCGCAGAGCCTCGAGGTTCTCCGCCCACGGCCGGGTGGAATAGTCCAGCATCACCGAGGTGTATCTGGCCGCCAGGCAGTCTTCAACCATGGCCATGGAATTGCCGTGATCCAGGTGCAGCGCCGCCGGGACGTCGAAGCGTTCCGCCAACGCGTGCGCCACCGCGCCCAGGTCACGCGGAGCCAGCAGTCCGAACTCCCCGGGACCGTTCATCAGAATCACCGGAGCCTTCAACTCCGCCGCCACCCGCAACACCACTTCTATGCTCTCGGCATTCCAGACACAGAACGCCGGAACCCCGTAGCCTTCCGACACTGCCCGCCGCAACAATTGCAGCATGGAAACGAATTTCATCCTTCGCTCCTGCTTGAGTGGTAGTTCGACTCGAGTTCGAAAGCGCACACCGCCTGGGGGTGCTCCGCTCTCTGGTTTCTGATAGTCCCCCGCCCTCACGCTCTTTTCGCTTTGGCCGCCAGGGCCTCGACCTCCAGGCGCGTGGGCAGGGAAGGCTGAGCGCCCAATTTGCTCGCCGCCAAAGCACCGGCACAATTGGCGAAGCGAATGGCATGTTCGAAGTCGTGGCCGGCAGCCAGTTCAACTGTCAGAGCTGCCGTAAATGCATCGCCTGCTGCCGTGGGATCAACAGGGTCAACCTTGCAGGCGGGAAAGTGTTTTGACTTCTTTGCGGTCACCAGCATTGAGCCGTCGCTGCCCAGCTTTAGAACCACTGTCTTTACACCCAATGAGATGAGTTTTTCAGCCGCCTCGCGCGCCGAAACTCGTCCGCGAACTTCCTCGCCGGTCAGGTGCGCGAGCTCTGTCTCATTGGGCGAGACGACGTCGGCCAATGTCAAAATCTCCACCGGGC
>DASWZM010000092.1:0-8033 GCA_036404455.1 Occallatibacter sp.
CAGCCGTCCGTCGGCCCTGAAGTTCCATCCTCAGCTGCGGCTCTGCGCGTGGTGGCCATCGGTGGCGGCACCGGCCTGTCCACGCTGCTGCACGGCCTGCGGGAGCACGTGACCGCGTCCGGCCCCACCGCCGAGCCGGGCCAGATCACCGACCTGGCCGCCGTGGTCAGCGTCACCGACGATGGCGGCTCATCCGGCCGCCTGCGCAAGGGCTTCAACATGTTGCCCCCCGGCGATCTGCGTAACTGCATGGTGGCGCTCAGCGAGGAGGAGGACCTGCTTGCCCGGCTCTTCGCCCATCGCTTTCGCGGCGGGGAATCGCTCAAGGGACACAACTTCGGCAACCTCTTTGTCGCCGCGCTTACTGAGATCACCGGCGACTTTGGCCACGCCATCCAACTGGCGTCAAAGATTCTGGCCACCAGGGGCCGCATCTATCCGGTCACTACGGCCAACACCGCTCTGGTGGCGCGGATGGACGACGGCTCGCTGGTGCGCGGCGAAACCAACATCACCGCCAGCAAAAAGCGCATCGCCGAACTGATGCTCGACCCCCCGGACGCCGCGCCGCTGCCCGAGACGCTGGAAGCCATCGAACGGGCCGACCTCATCACCGTGGGTCCGGGCTCGCTCTACACTTCGCTGATCACGAATCTCCTGGTCCAGGGCATTCCCGCGGCGCTGGCCACAGCTCGCGGCGTCCGCGTCTTCATTTGCAACCTGATGAGCGAGGCCAACGAGAGCCTGGGACTGTCCGCCTCGGAACACATCGAGCGCATCTACGAGCACACCCACGCGCCTGTCTTCGACTATGCGCTGGTGAACACCGCGCCCTTTTCGCCCCAGACGCTGGCCCGCTATGCGGCCGAGGGCGCAGCGCCCATCCTGCCCGATATCGAGCGCATTGAGGCCCTGGGCGTGCGCTGCATCGCCGGGGACTTTGCCAGCGAGGAGAGCGTCGTTCGCCACGCCCCTGGCCGCGTTACCGGCGCCCTGCTGGCGCTGGGCCGCACCGCCCGCGGCGCGCAGGGTTGACGGATTTCTCTTCCCCGCCGCCCGCGCGCTGAGATAAAGTGTATGCGCGCGGGTTCCAGCCCGCGCAATCAAGCAGGAGGAATCATGCGCAAGACCCGTGTTTGGATTACGTTAGGATGTTGCCTTTTTGCCGTAGCACTCCTCGCCTGGTCGCAAGCCGTTAGAAAGCCCGGGCTTTGGGAAATGACCAGCAACATGACCTGGCAGCAGTCTCCCTTTCCCCCCGGAATGCCCGCAGCCGCCACTGCGGCCATGACCGGCGGCGGACCGCGCACGACGCAGGTCTGCCTCACCCAGGCCATGATCGATAAGTACGGCGCCCCGGTGTCGCAGAACCGCGACTGCCAGATCACCAACATCGTGCTGAAGCCCACTGGCATGACCGCCGATATGGTTTGCACCGGAAAGACGAACGGGCACGCAACCGTGGAGTCCTCCTGGGCAGACGGCAACGTAGCCAAGGGCAAGGTGCACTTTACCGGAACAATGGGGGCAGGCTCGAACAGCATGCCGGTCGAATGGACGGTCGAGTCCACCTCGGTCTACAAAGGCCCCGACTGCGGCAGCGTGAAGCCCATGCCCATGCCTCCCGAGAAGTAGGGCGGAAACAGCGATTTATCGTTCCTTATCTGAATCATTTTCTCAATTCCCCATCCTCTCCGAGAAAACCGGAAGGATGGGGAACCCAAGTAGCAGGTCAACGCCTCGTCCTCACCCCTCCACCGTCCGCTTCAACTGCCCACAGGCCGCGAAGATGTCGCGGCCACGAGGCTTGCGCAAGTAGGTGGGAATCCCGTCGCTGGCCAGCGTGCGCTTGAACGCCTCCACCGCCGCGGGCTGCGGCATCGTGTATTTAATGCCGGGGCCGGGATTCCAGGCAATCAGGTTCACCTTGATGGGCAATCCGGTCCGGCGCAGCAGCCGGGCGACCTCCTGGGCGTGCTCCAGCCGGTCGGTGACTCCGCCCAGCAGCACATATTCGAAGGTTATCCGCTCGCGGGGGCGCAGCCGGACCTGGCGCACCGCGTCCAGGACCGCCTCGATGGGCCATTTGCGGTTGATGGGCATGATCTCCCCGCGAATCCGGTCGTTGGGTGCGTTCAGGCTGATGGCCAGCTTGGGCCGCAGCTCTGCCGCCTCCAGGGCAAAGCGCTCGATGCCGGGCACGATTCCAGAGGTGGACACCGTCATCCGCCGCGGGCTCAGGCCCACCTCGCGAACCAGCAGACGCACCGCACCCATGAAGCCGTCGTAGTTGAGGAACGGCTCGCCCATGCCCATGAAGACCAGGTTGACGCGGTCGCGGCCCACCTCGACAGATTGGCGATCGAAGACTGCAACTACCTGGCCGGCAATCTCGCCCGCACTCAGGTTGCGCTGCAAGCCAAGTTTGGCGGTCAGGCAGAAATGGCAGTTGACGGCGCAGCCCACTTGGCTGGAAACGCAAATCGTGGCCCGGCGCTCTTCGGGCCGTTCTCTCTTCACTGGAAAGGACGCTCGCCGAGATTCGTGGTTTCCCACCCTTTCGCCAGAAAAAAGGCGAAAGGATGGGGCACCCGGCTTTTCGGGGAAATTTGCTTCGCTGCCGTCCCCAGCTTCGCCATCGTCTCCCTCGGGCATCCAGACGGTCTCCACCGTCTCAGTCTCGGTCAGCGCATCGCGACCCTGGCACTGGACCACGTAGCGCTCGGTCCCATCCACCGACTGGAAGACCTGCGTAATCCGCGGCCGACCCACCTCCCAGCCCTCAGAGGCCAGCCGCCGGCGCAGGGTTTTGGGTAAGGTAGTTATTTCATTTAAATCCGCAAGCCGCTGACGATACAGCGCTTCAGCCAACTGCCTGCCACGCCAGGCCGGTTCTTCCACCTCTACCATCAGCGCCGCCAGCGCCTCCGCATCCAGGCCAAAGAGCGGCTTCCGGCTCACGCCTGAATGAGCCAAGCTCCCCTCTCCAGGCTTGCCTGCGTCTAAACGGACGAGTTGGCTGGAATCCCCGGTCACGGCTGGGTTCAGCATAGAGCATTTCCTCCCCTCTTTCAGCCGCGCGGCCGGCGCTCGATCCAAATCCAGTCCAAGGCTCGGGCGCCGCAATGCAGCCGCAAATGTGCCGGTTGAGCCAGTTTGGCCTACAATCAAATAAAATTGATGATGACCAACGAGCGAAATCTTCGCCGCACCGTATTGCCGAACGGCCTAATCGTGCTGACCGAGCGCATGGATCACCTGCGTTCGGTGGCCATGGGGGTATGGATCAAGTCCGGTTCCCGCTGCGAGCCGGCCGAGACCAACGGCATTTCACATTTCGTCGAACACATGCTCTTCAAGGGCACCCGTTCCCGCACCGCCCAGCATATTGCCCGGGAGATGGACTCGATCGGCGGCAACCTGGACGCCTTCACCGGCAAGGAGACCATCTGCTTCAACGTCAAGTCGCTGGCCGACCACGTACCGATAGCCCTGGATGTCCTCACCGACCTGGTGCTCAACCCCATCTTTGCCGCCAACGACATCGAGCGCGAACGCGGCGTGATTCTGGAAGAGATCAAGATGGACCAGGACAACCCGGACTTGCTGGTCCACGAACTGTTCATGCAGAGCTTCTGGAAGGACCATCCTCTGGGCTGGCCCATCCTGGGCACCGCGGCGACGGTCGCCGGGCTCGATCAGCAGAAGCTGTTTGCCTATCACAGCGACCGGTTTCACGGCGGAAACATCGTTTTTTCCGCGGCCGGCAACCTGGACCACGACCAGTTTGCCGAGGCCGTGGCAGGCAAGTTCTCTTCTCTGGCTGGAGGCGAGACGCTGCACGAGCTCTCGGCGCCAGAGGCCAGCGCCCGCATCGTGCTGCGCAACAAGAAATCGCTCGAACAGGTGCAGGTCTGCCTCGGGGTGCCCGCCCCGCCCATCACCGATGACAACCGCTACGCCACGCTGATTCTCAACACAGTGCTGGGCGGCGGCATGAGCTCGCGCCTCTTTCAGACCATCCGCGAGGAGCGGGGCATGGCCTACTCCATCTACTCCGACCTTAGCCCCTACCGCGACACCGGAACCCTGCTGGTCTTTGCCGGCACCTCAACGGGCAAGGCCCTCCAGGTGGTGGACCTGATCCTGGCCGAGTTCGCCAAGCTGAAACAAACCACGCTCAGCGAGGAAGAACTGACCCGCGCCAAGGACCAACTGAAGGGCAACATCCTGCTGGGGCTGGAGAGTTCGAACTCGCGCATGGCCAACCTGGCCCGCCAAGAGATGTACTTCCACCAGTTTTTCAGCGTGGAGGAAGTCATTGCCCGCATCGACGAAGTGGAGGCCGCGCAGGTGCAAGCCATGGCCCAGAGGCTCTTCGATCCCGATCGCATCGCCGTCACCTTGCTCGGCCGCCTGGACGGGGTCAAGCTGGGCAGGACCAGGCTGGTGTGTTGAAAGGCAGCTTCAAGCTGCTAGCTTCTAGCCTCTAGTCCCGGAACGGCCAAAACTGGCGCCGATTCAGATGTGTGAGCGAACAGCTAAGAGCTCGAGGCTAGCAGCTAGAGGCTGCCTTCCGAGCATTCCATTTCCCTTCCGCGTCTGTACGATGTAGCATTTTGTCGAGCGGCCGAGCATCTCCGGCCTGCTTAACGAGGCATAGGAATCCCATGAATCCCAAGTTCTCGATCTGTATCGGCCGCCCCGGAGCACAGGACGGAAGGCAGCCCAACGGCTTTACGCTGATGGAACTGCTGATCGTCATCTCCATCATTCTCATCCTCATGCTCATGGCCATTCCCACCATGGGCAACATGAAGAGGCAGGGCAACGAGACCTCGGCGATCCAGTCGGTACGCGCCATCTCCCAGGCCGAAATTCAGTACGAGTCCACTTACCCCGCCAACGGCTACTCCTGCACCTTGGCGGCTTTGGGCGGCGATCCGAATGCCGGCGCTCCCTCGCCGGCCAGCGCCCAGATGTTGCAAGCCGATCTGGCCTCGGGCTACAAGTCCGGGTACATTTTCACCATTGGCAACTGCACCAAGGTGAGCGTTAACGGCACGGACCGAATCACTGGCTATACGGTTACGGCCGTTCCGCAGACGGTGGGCAAGACTGGGAATCGCGGCTTCTGCAGCGACCAGTTCGGCGGCGCACCCAAGTACGACCCGGCCGGCGGCACCAACTGCACCCAGCTTTTGCAATGAGCGCGGGCCCAATCCTGCGGCGCGGCACGATTTTGACCGCCGCGCTGCTCTCAGCCTGCCTCTGCGCCCAGCAGCGTTCGCCGTCCGCGCAGGACCTCAGCGCGAAGGAGTTGGCCCAGCGCGTCGACCGCCATTACAACCAGCTGCACTCGCTCAAGGCCGGTTTTACCGAGAGCTATGAGGGCCTGGGAATGGCGCGCACGGAGACTGGTACGCTTTTGCTGCTGAAACCCGGCCGCATGAAGTGGGAGTACAGCGCGCCGCTTGGCAAGCTCTTCCTGCTTGACGGCAAGTACTCATGGTTCTACTCCCCCGGCGACCCGCAGGTCCAGCGCCTTTCGGCCAGAGAGCTCGACGACCTGCGCTCCCCGTTGCGTTTTCTTCTGGGCCACACGGAGCTTGAAAAGGAATTGAGCAATCTGGCGCTGGCGCGCGGCGCGAGGGGCAGTTTTACGCTCACCGGCCAGCCCAAAGGCCAGGAGAAACGCGTCAGCCGGCTCGCGCTTACCGTGACCGCCGAAGGAGCAATCACCGGCATCGAAATTGAAGAGACCGACGGCGCGCTGACCCGCTTCACCTTCACCGGGGAAGTGCCCAACGCACCGGTCCCGGCTGGAGAGTTCCACTTCACCCCGCCCCGCGGCGTGCCGGTCGTGGATGCTATGCCGCCGGTTTAACTGCCGTAGGTATAGAACCCCCGCCCCGTTTTGCGGCCCAGCCAGCCGGCGTCCACCATGCGCACCAGCAGCGGGCAGGGGCGGTATTTGGGGTCGCCGAAGCCCTCCTGCAACACGCGCAGAATGTCCACGCAGACATCGAGGCCGATCAAGTCGGCCAAGGTGAGCGGACCCATGGGGTGGGCCATCCCGAGCTTGAACACCTGGTCCACGGCCTCCGGCGTGGCCACACTCTCCATCACCGCAAAGGCCGCCTCGTTGATCATGGGCATCAGCACCCGGTTGGAAACGAATCCCGGAGCGTCGTTGACCGCGACTGGCGTCTTACCCAGCTTGAGGGCCAGCGCGTGCACGGCTGCGAACGTTGCGTCGCCCGTCGCAAGTCCGCGCACAATCTCCACCAGCGCCATCACCGGCACGGGGTTGAAGAAGTGCATGCCGATCACCTGGGCCGGCCGGCGGGTTTCGGCGGCCAGTCTGGTGATTGAAATGGAGGATGTGTTGGTGGCCAGCACGGCGCTTTCCGGCAGGGTGCGGTCGAGCGCGCGGAAGATCTCCGCCTTGACGTCGAAACGCTCCGAGGCGGCCTCGATGGCGAACTCCACCCCACCAAGCTCGTCGCGGTCAAGAGTAGGCGTGATGCGGGCCAGCGCCGGCTCAATTTCGGATTCCTGCAGCTTGCCCTTGGCTGCCTCGCGGCCCAGGTTGGTGCGAATCAGCCCCACGGCGCGGTCGAGGAAACGCTGCTCCACATCGCACAGAAGAACGCGGAAACCCGCGCGCGCAAAAACATGGGCAATCCCGGAGCCCATGGTCCCCGCGCCCACCACCCCAACCGTCCCGATCTCCGCCATTGCCAACCCCTCCCGAACGGGAGTGTAGCAGGCCGGCTGAGCAAAACGCGTTAGTTCCTGCTCCAGGTGGCCGGAACCATATTCAGCCGTTCGGTCAACGTGAACAGCAGCGTTGTGCCCGATTCGAGCGTGGCTTGCGGATGGCTCACCAGCAAATGGACCGTCACCGCGCCGGCGCCGATAAGACCGCCGGTCAACGCGCCCACCGGGCCGGCCACGATGGCGCCGGTCACCACACCTGCGCCCACCGCGCCGCCAAACTCGATGCCGTCGCGCTTGGCGCGCGAATCAGGCCGGATGGTGCCTTCGCCCACCACGTGGGTCCGGGAACCTGGGGTTCCGGTGGTCTCGGCGTGCAGCCGGAAGCGCGTACCGTCGGCCAGGATCACTGTCTCCGGCTGCAGGCGCATGGTGCCGTAGCCGGCTGCATGGCCGCTCGATACCTCGACCACCCTGCCGTCAATCTCCGCTCCGGCGGGAATCAGCACTTCGCCGCCCTGCAACACGTCCGAGGCCACCCTGGTGCGGAACGGTTCGCCCTTCTCGGTTTCCGCTGTGGAGAGCCGTTCGAGCAGACGGACGCGAATGACGGTCCCTTCACCGATTTCGCCGCGCCCGAGCGGGTGCGGGTGCACAATGTCGCCGTCCGGATCGGGGGCGTAGGCGCGTTCGTTCAGCGGCGGCTGGGCAGGCGGGTTGGGCGCAATCCGCACAATCCCTTCGTCGCTGCCGTCCACCGCGCCAGGTGCCGGGAAGTTGACCGAGGGATTGACGGAAGTGGGCTGGGGCTCCGGCTGCGCTTGCGTATCAACCTGAATCTGCTCCTGGGCAGGCGGCTGCGCAGAGACCTGAGCCTGCACCGGCTTTCCGGCCGGCGGCTTGGCCGCCGGGATGCTGGTAGTGACGATCGCGTCATCCGCGGGAGGATTCGAGACTCCCTGGTAGGGGCTGGACTGGCTCGCCTGCTGCGCTCCCAGAGCGGCAGTGGCTGCGACCGACAAGGCCAGCACAAGAATCGACCGTTTCATCCAATACTCCTTTTTGGAGGTCTCCATTTCGCGGGCAAAAATCCCCCCGGCATCGCAGCCTTGGATATTTAGACCCCATCGGGGCCCGGGAGTTTCGCGGGGAGGCTCAAAACCACCCCTGCGCCCACTCTCCCAGACTAAGATTAGCCCGGGCCAGCCGGGGCGGATGCGCCTCCCGGCCGTGCAGGTGCCTGGGAGGGCACGAATCAACTTAGGCAACCTGCTTCGTAAATGGTTCCCTGGTTGCAACAGCTTGAGCCTATG
>DASWZM010000093.1:0-1944 GCA_036404455.1 Occallatibacter sp.
GTTCCATCCCGAGGTGCACCACACGCCACTGGGGCCGCAGCTGATCGGGAATTTTCTCCGCATCTGCGGGGCGCGCGGCGACTGGACACCGGCACACTTCATCGAGACGACAGTGGCTGCAATCCGCGCCAAGGTGGGCGCGGGGCACGTGATCTGCGGGCTCTCGGGGGGCGTGGACTCGTCGGTGGCGGCGGTGCTGGTGCACAAGGCCATTGGCAGCCAGTTGACCTGCATCTTTGTGAACAACGGAGTGCTGCGCAAGAACGAGTTCGTGAACGTGCAGAAGAATCTGCGCGACAAGCTGGGGCTCCATATCGTCGCTGTGGACGCGAGCGAGCGCTTCATGGCGAAACTGGCCGGAGTCATCGACCCGGAAACCAAGAGGAAGCGGATAGGCGCGGAGTTCATTGCCGTCTTCGACGATGAGGCGACGCGGATTGCGAAAGAGACCGGAGGGGTGGACTGGCTGGTGCAGGGAACGCTGTATCCGGACGTGATCGAGTCGTCGAGCGTGAAGGGGCCGAGCCAGACGATCAAGAGCCACCACAACGTGGGCGGGCTGCCGCTGGGGATGAAGCTGAAGCTGATTGAGCCGCTCAGGGATTTGTTCAAGGATGAGGTGCGGCGGATTGGGCGCGACCTGGGCATGCCGGAAGAGATTCTGGGACGGCAGCCGTTTCCGGGGCCGGGGCTGGCGGTGCGCATCCTGGGCGAGGTGACGCCGGAGCGGGTGGCCCTGCTGCAGGAGGCGGACGAGATTGTGGTGGCGGAGATCAGGGCGGCGGGGCTGTATTCGTCGATCTGGCAGAGCTTTGCGGTGCTGCTGCCGGTGATGAGCGTGGGGGTGATGGGCGACCAGCGGACTTACGCGTACACGGCGGCGGTGCGGGCGGTGCATTCCGAAGACGGGATGACGGCGGACTGGACGCCGCTGCCCTACGAGGTGCTGAAACGCATCTCCAGCCGGATTGTGAACGAGGTGCGGGGGATCAATCGCGTGGTTTACGACATCACGTCGAAGCCTCCAGGGACCATCGAATGGGAATAGCGTTAGATACCGCGGACAGCATCGAAACGGAGCACTGGGCTTCTGGAGCGGGCAGGTGGCCCTGATCTCGGTGATATATCCAAACCCAGATGATGGTGCCCCCGGTCCCTCGTTTTTGGGGACCGGGGTTGAGGTACGATGAAGGGCAATTGTCAACTTACCTGGCTGTCAGACAGCGCGGCAAATCGAAAACCGGCGATAGTATTTAGTGGATGGAAACTATGACGGAATCGGTAGCGCTCGGCGAAGACGGCAGCATAGTCCTCCCTCAGTCGATCCTTGACCAATTTGGCCTAAAGGCAGGTGATCGCCTGACCATCGCCGTCAATGGCAACATGATCGAAGTTATGAGCCGGGATATGGCGCTCAAGAGCCTCAGAGAATCCATCATCCAATCTCGCGGAAGCCTCGACGGTCTATTGGATGAGTTTCTTGAGGAACGCCGCGAAGAAGCGCGCCGCGAGTGGGAAGAGGCCAACTAGCGCCCCCTACGCCGTCCTCTGACGCGTGTACCACCCGAAGGCCAGAGTCCCCACGACAATCAGCCCCAACATGCCGATCCATGTGAAGCCGGCCATGTGCTCGACCTGCGCTTCGCGGGCTTCCACTTCGCGCATGTTGCGGCCGGCGAGGACGAAGCCGGGATGGGCGCCGTTTACGCGCTGGACAATGGCGGCAATGCGGACGCTGTGTTCTGTGCCGAGTATTGGCTGCCAACTGACGCGCTCTTCGCCGTGCTGGCGGACGAAGTCGAAGACGCCGCTGGGCGGGGCGGGAGTTTGTCCGTTCAGTCGCGCCTGGGAGGCCAGCGGACGGCCCTGGTCGTCGTAGGCGATCACAAAGGGCGAGAGACTGAGAGCCATGTCGACCGAGCCGGCAGGGACGGCATCGGCGGG
>DASWZM010000094.1:0-1700 GCA_036404455.1 Occallatibacter sp.
GGCGCGAGGCTTATCCCCTCATGCGGGGATTCACCCATCGGTAGACCACGTCGGTGAGCAGGTTGACCAGCACATAAGTCAATCCAATCGACAGCAGGCAGCCCTGCACCAGAGCGTAGTCGCGATTGGAGATGGCGCTGACCGTCAGGCGGCCCAGGCCGGGCCAACTGAAGATGGTTTCCGTAACGATGGCGCCGGCCAGGAGCGCGCCGAATTGCAGGCCGATGACGGTGACGATGGGGACCAGGGCGTTGGGCAGGGCGTGGCGGCAGACGACGGCCGTCTCGCTCAAGCCTTTGGCGCGGGCGGTGCGGATGTAGTCCTGGCCGAGTTCCTCGAGCATGGCGGTGCGCACCATGCGGGTGAGGATGGCGGCCAGCGATGCGCCCATGGCGATGGAGGGAAGAACCAGGTAACGCCAATCGATGGAGCGGCCGCCACCCGAGTTTGCGCCGGAGACTGGAAGCCAGCCGAGGCCGATGGAAAAGACCAGAATGAGCACCGGGCCGAGCGCCAGGCTGGGAACGGAGAGGCCGACGAGGCTGACGACGGAGAGCAGTTGATCGAGCCAGCGGCCGCGGTGCACGGCGGCCAGAATGCCGGCGGGCAAAGCCAGGGCGATCCCCAGGCCCAGCGCGGTGAGGGTAAGAGCGAGCGTATAGGGGTAGCACGCGGCGATCAGGCTGGCGACGGTGGAGTGGAGGCGGATGGAGCTGCCCAAGTCGCCGTGGAGGACGCCGGTCCAGTAGCGAAGATACTGCGCCCAGAGCGGCTGGTCGAGGCCGTACTGATGGCGCACGGCCGTCATATCAGCCGGAGTTGCGCCCTCGCCCAGCATCTGCAGGATGGGGTCGCCGGGCACCAGGTGAATGAGCAGAAAGACCAGCGAGACCACCAGCCAGACGACCGGAACGGTGAGCGCGATGCGGGTGAGGATCTGCTTCATGGGCTGGAATCAACGATAAACCAGGGATCAGAGATCAGAGATCAGGGATCAGGGAGTAGGGACTAGGGAGTAGGGACTAGGGAGTAGGGACTAGGGGCTTTGGAACCAAGGGGCGGCGGGTTGCGTATGAAGGGGAAGCAACCCAGCGGCTCCGGCACGCGGTTGCGGGTAACGCCGGAGGGTGGACGCCGTCTGAGACCATAGGTCTACTTTGGGTGATTCGATTACGCATGGGAGAGCCGCGGCTTTCTTCGCGCCGGGGAGGATATTGAGTGGCTGCTTCGCGCAAAAGCAAGAAATTCTGGATATGGCTGGGCATCGGAGCGTTCGTGATTCTGGCTGTGCTGGGGTTTGGGCTGGTGCGGCTGGCCAAGGGAGCAACGATCGACCCCAACAAGCTGGCCAAGGTGACGCGCGGCGATGTGGCGCGGTCGGTGGTGGCCACGGGGAAGATTCAGCCGATCACCAAGGTCGAGGTGAAGAGCAAGGCTTCGGGGATTGTGGAGAAGCTCTACGTGGACATCAATAACCAGGTTCACAAGGGGCAGGAGCTGGCGCAACTGGACCAGGTGGAGATTGCGGCTGAGGTGGAGGCGCAGCGGGCGCAACTGGCGGCGGCCGAGGCCAACGTAACCACCTACGAGGCCAATATCGAGCAGGACAAGGTGAACGCCAACGCGCCGGACCTGCCCATGTACAAGGCCACGCTGGACCGCAATCTGGAGATGCAGAGGTTGGGCATCGTGAGCCGGCA
>DASWZM010000095.1:0-3608 GCA_036404455.1 Occallatibacter sp.
ATGCGTCCGCCACAAGTGTTCCCATTTCAACAGAGCTGTTCAGCGAGGTTTTCAACAAGTCTGTTGAAAAGTTTGTGGAAAAGCCCACCCTAGATTACGGTAAGGTTAAAACCATGAAGGGGTTTTAACACTTTGCACCAACCTGAAGCATTCGCTGCAACGCAAAAAAAAACGCGCTCTCGCGCGGAATCTATCCCTCTTGGCGATTGAAATGCGCGTGAGCTTTCGGCAAGCCTGCACACATCAAGCGAAGTGGACCTGATTCTCTGAATTCCGTAGGGCCGCCAGTACTTCCTCCTCATGCCAACCGGCGCCAGACGCAAAGGACCACCTCGACCGGCCGGATTCCCCACAATATATGCTCAAGAAAACATACCTGCTTGCCGATGGATCAGGTGTGGTGTTTCCACTGACTTCGCGCGCCTGCAGGTCAAAGCTAGGAGTGTCTCAAGAGTTTCAGAGGAGTCAACGCAATGAGATCTTCCGTCCAATCAGCCCATCGCCTCGCACTGCTTCTCGTCTTGCTGATCAGCCTCGCAGGCATGCACACGGTCTTAGGAGCGGGGCCGTCGGAGGCCAGCGACCCGGCCAGCTCCGATCCACCCCCCACACCGGCGGCCAGCAAGCCGCTGAGCCTTGAGGAGTGTCTTGATATCGCTCTCAAGAAAAGCCACCGGCGCCCGGCGTCACAATTCGCCGTCGCCATGGCGGAAGCGCAGCACCGGCAAGCCCTGGCCGGATACTGGCCACAAGTGAACTTCCAAGGGGGATATCAGAGGCTCAGCAAGCCGTTGAACTTCCTCTTCCCCGCGAGCGTGATGCAGATTCCGGCCCAGTCCATCACGGTTCCTTCCGGCGCGGCCCTGGTGACCATTCCTGCGGGCGCCTTTGGTCCGGGGTTTCCGCCCAGCACGGTGCAACTACCGGTCAGCTTTCCGGGGCAGACCATCAACACGCCGGCCCAGAACTTCCCCATCCCCGAGCAGAACATCAGGTTGCTCGACAATGACATTGTGTCGGGAACGATTGATATCAAGTGGCTGCTCTATGACGGTGGGATGCGGAAAGGCCTGAGGGAGGAGTCCAGTGGTCAACTGGAGATGATGCGCCAGGAGTCCCGCCGCACGGACCTGGAGATCATCGACACGGTGAAGCGATTCTATTGGGGGGCCGTGCTGGCACGGCAACTTCATCAACTGGGTGAGGACACACTGGCGCGCCTGGAAGTCACCTTGCGCCTGACCGAAAATTTGTACAAGGGGGGCTCCGGACAGGTCACCAAGACCGACTATCTGGACAACCAGGTGATGGTGGAATCGGTGCGCGCCATGGTGGCCGAACTGGAGAAGAACGAGAAGATGGCGCAGGCGGCACTGGCCAACACCATGGGTTTGCCCTGGAACGCCAGTGTCCAACCCTCCGCCGAGGAGATTCCGTTCCAACCTTACGCCGGGAATCTGGAAGAACTGGTGAGCGCCTCCTACCAGTTCAGCCCCGATTGGGAAAAGCTGGAGGCCGGGCTGAATGCCGCCGAAGGAGCGGTGACCACCGCCAAGAGCGATTACTATCCCAAGCTCGCCCTGACGGGCCAATTGCGCCGGTGGTGGAATGATGGATACAACACCGGCATTGCCACCCCGCAGAACAAAACCGGCTGGATAGCGGGTGTCGGTGTCGAAGTGCCGCTGTTTAACGGGTTTTTGACGCAAAACAAAGTCCGAGAAGCCCGGGCGCGGGTGAACCAGCTTAAGGAAACCCAAATCCTCCTGCGGGAGGGGCTCGGCTTGCAAGTCAGGGACCTGGTCCTGGGGCTGGATGCTGCCCTGAAGTCGGACCAAGCAACTTCCCGCGCCATGAAGGCCGCTCAGGATAACCGGGATCTGAATACCCGCGCGTACGAAAACGGGCTGGTTGAAACCGAGAAGGTTATCCGGGCCCAGCTGGTGGAAGCCCTGATGAGCGCCCAGCACTACGCGGCGCGTTATCAGTACACGGCTCTATTGTCACAGTTGGATTTGGTGGTGGGCACAGAGGTTCAGCAGAAGCTCGGCGCAGGGCACTAAGACGGGGGGCAGGTACGTCCATGACGGCACGTGGGCTCAACATCCGCGCACCCGCTCTGTTCTCTGCCTTGCTGGGCGGGCTGTGCCTTTGGGCCGGCGTGACCCGTCAACTCAACGCGGGGGTGGACGCCTCCATCGGCGGCGACCTCCCGCCCCTGCGCTTGGCGATCTCCGAAAGGCTGGTGCGCGGGGTAAATCTAAGTGACGCCAGCGCGGCCATGGCCGTTTGGGCTTCCGAACTGCTGCAATCGGCAGGCCTCAAGCTCGCCTTGCTTCCCAGTCAAGGGTGGGTCATGCCGAGCGAACAGCTTCTGGCGGCCATACGCGGCGGGAACGTGGACGTATTCTGCTTCACCATGGCGGAATACCGCCAGGTGGCCCCCTATGTGGATACGGCCCACATCATTACGGACGCCCTTGAAGGGGAGGAATTCTTACTGGTGGTTCGTGAAGGCAGCGGCATTGTGAATCTGGCCGGTCTTTGGGGCCGATCCCTGATTTTCCAGGATAGCTCCAGCACCAGCCTGGCCGAGCCCTGGCTGACGGTTTCCCTGTGGCGGGAAGGTCTCGATTCCCCCGAGCAGTTGCTCGGCCACATTTCCCGCAACGCGAAGCTCTCGCAAGTGGTTCTGCCGCTGTTCTTCGGCCAGGCCGACGCCTGCGTGGTGACACGGCGGGCTCTGGACACCATGATCGAACTCAATCCGCAAGTCGCACGGAGAGTGAAGGTCCTGATGGCATCGCCGAAGATGGAAGGTTCCTTCTTTGCCTTTCGCAAGGATTATCCGGCCCGCTTCAAGAGGCCGGTCTATGATCGGATACTCAGTTTGAAGCGAACCCCAACCACCCAGCAGGTGTTTACGTTGTTTCAGGCCACAGGCTTCACCGGCCGCACGGCTGATTGTCTTAGCTCCGCCAACTCTCTGCTGGATGAGTATGAGCGGCATCATGAGCCTGGGGGAGGAAGGAAGAGGTAATACCATGCGGCCGGTGGTTAAATATTTCTTCTCCTCCCGACGCGCTGTGCCAGGGCCTTGCGCGGTGGGACGAGGACTGCGGCCGTTATTACTGGCTTCCTTCCTTCTGGCCCCACTTTCATTCCGGGCAGTGCCGACCGCGACAGCAGGGCAGGACGCCCCGCCGGGGTTGCGCCGGGCACACATGGAGATCCTTTACAGCAGCAGCCTGTTCCGTACCGTTAGCAAGAACGATGCCATTGCCGCCATACGAGTCTGGACCGAGACCGTCGGCCGGCAGAATGGTTTTCTGCTGGATTGCAGCGTCTCGGTAGCCGAGGACGTGGCAGAAATCAAGAGGCACTTGCAGGAAGGTCTAACGGGTATGGTGGTGCTGGATCCCGTGGAATATTTCGAACTGTCGGGGCTGGGGCTGCTGGAACCGGTATTCACCGGCACCCGAGGCAAAGGCGACGAATCCCTGCAATTCCTGCTGGTGGCGAACCGGGAACCGGGCCTGACGACGGTTTCCGGTCTGCGCGGTAAAACGCTGGCCATCCAGACCGACTCTCGGGCGGACCTGGGCCGC
>DASWZM010000096.1:0-9738 GCA_036404455.1 Occallatibacter sp.
CATCGCTTTCTGCATATCGGCGCCGTCGTAACCAAGCTCCACTCCCCGCTCAATGCGGTCAAACAGCGCCGGCGCCACCGCCAGGAATCCATCCTTCGCATAACCGTCCGCCACGGAGCGAATGTGCGCGTTGACTCCGAAAATCTCCTGCACCACCACCAGCCCCGCGACAGGTTCGCCGTCGGGCCGCGCTACATACGCGCTCAACTCGTGCCCATCCGCAGCCTTCAAGGTCACGTATTCACCCATCTCCACTTCTCCTCGGCTCACAGTATCGACGCGCCTTCAAAGGAAGTCAATTGACTCCACAAATGGTTTATTTCTTGGTCGGCAATTGTAGTGAATTTCCGACTGCCTTAACAACGCCTGGAATCCCTGCGCGCTCCATGCCTAAGAACCACCGCGAACTCGAACTGTTCAAGGAGTTTGGCGGGAAGACTTGGCCACATCCCGGTCAGGACTGAGGGAGTTCTGAGCCGTCATCCGGCCTGGGGCGTGGTACATCGCGCGTGGCATTAGCACGACGTATGGAACAACCGCCCCTGAAAACCGATTGCGCAAGGCAGGATTGGCAAACGGGGGTGCGTGATCGCCTACGATGACAAAGACGGTCGGGCGGGCGAGTCTGCCCATGGCGAGTTGGGATACGGATTGATGGACGTTGGCAACAAGTTGGTACCAGGAGCACAACGGCGTCTCCGGTGAGAGCAGCAGGTCGCGCGAACAGGGTGCTCCCGTCGGTAACTGCGCAGGCACGGGCACCGGGAGATGAGAATTCAATGTCATCCAGTGAATGAAATAGGGAGCGGCGTCTTCCTTTTCGAGGCGCGTGCCTATCCAACCGGTAATCGCGGCGTCGCAGGTGCCGATAAATGCACCCAGGCAATCTGGCAATCCTTGCTGCTTCAATCGATCGTTGAACCATTGCTCCTGAAACCCTATCGTGCCGTACCAGGCCGACCGGCTGAACATGTAACCACTCAAGCCATGCACGGCAATGTCGTGATAGCCCAGCTTGGCAAGGCGAGCGGGAAGGCAGCCTTGCAGCTCCGTTGACGCGGCGTTCAGGAGATGATAACCAAACGAGCTTCCGCACAGCTCCCGGGCCTCACCTGCAACAGTAGCCCCTTTGAAGGGAACCGTGCCTTGCAGAACGTCATATTGGTCTAGCAGTTCAGGTTGGAAATAGGGCTCGACCAACGCACCGTTGAGCGATGGATCGGCAGCGAGACCCCAGGACTCGACCACAACAAGAACCAGATTTGGCAGTTCATGAAGGTCTCTGCCGGTGGTGAGTCCCGTTGACTCCAGGGCCTGAGCCGTCGCACTTGGAACGGCGAGTGCGGATGCCCCGCTGGCACGCATCCTGGTGCGAATCGTGGCGTCTTCGCGCGCCATTATAATCAATCGGATCATGGGAATGCGAGTCAGCCGCACATCTCTGAACCGGCGAAGACCGATCCCATCTACCGTGGGATGTCCAAAAGGGTTTGGCATGTGGCCAGTGCTACGAATACAAATGTAGCAATCCCCCACTGTCAATATCGCTACGCACGCAATGAAACACGCGGCCGCACTCCGCCAATGGCGATCTCGGACTCTTGCGGCTGGCAACAACGCCGCGATTGAGGTTACCGGCAATGTTAGAAGGACTACTGCGATTACGGCATGCCGTCGGGGACCGGAAAGCGAGTGAAAGACTCCCATGTTCGTAAAGCACTCGGCAACCGGCAGATAATAGGATTGACAAACTCCGGCGACCAGATCCGCCGCGATGACCGACAGAAGCAAAGCCGCGCTCAGAATCCGAGGTACAAAAAGAGCAATCAGTCCAACCGCCGCATAATCAATACAAAACCATCCATTGTGGAGAAAGCCAAGTTCGTGGCTTCCGACCCAGTAGGGAATGTTGACCAAAACTGCATAGAAGATAACGAAAAGAATCCAACGAAGAGAATCGGCTCTCTGCCCGGTTCCGGAGAACCGCAGGATCGATCCCTTCAAGCCTTGCATCGTAATGCGGTTGGATCCCATGCGACCGACACTCCCCCTCTCGCCGATAGCCCGGTAGGAAACTGGATACTGATCCAGTAGGGGCCATGCGGCATATAGACAACTGCTGCGCTAGGGAAAGCCTCCCCGGAGGGAGAAAGTGGTAAAGGTGCTCGGGTCTTATTAAGAGAATAACACTCCTTTCCACACTAAACCAATGCGTGTTGGGTATCGCACAATCTCGATGCAAGGGAAACTGGCGCTTCCGCGCCCTCTGCAAATGGCGGCGGAGGGTATAATCTGCCTCATGGTGGCGAGCGCACAAACGAATCTCCCTAAAGCCGAACTCGGTCGGAGTGCGCCGGACGACGCCCCTGACGTCGAGCCCCGCACGGCCGCCAAACTGCTCGCCCTCGAAGCCCGCCTTGAGCAGTTGGGAAGCCTGATGGTGGCTTACTCCGGCGGCGTGGACTCCGCATTTCTGGCGGCCACGGCGCATCGCGTACTCGGCCCTCGCATGCTCGCGGTGCTGGCCGACTCGCCCAGCCTTGCCCGGCGCGATATGGAACAGGCCTGCGACTTTGCCCACACCCTCCAAATGCCGCTGCAAGTAGTGGCCACTGAAGAACTGGAGCGGCCGGAATACCAGCGCAACGATGCCAACCGCTGTTTCCACTGCAAGGACGAGCTCTTCGCCGTCATGGAATCCCTCGGCGCGAAGCTGGGCTTCTCAGCCATCGCCTACGGCATGAACGCCGACGACACCCGCGATTTTCGTCCCGGCCAGCGCGCCGCCGAGGAGCACGCCGTGCTGGCGCCGTTGGCCGAGGCCGGCCTGACAAAAATCGAAATCCGCGTCCTCGCAAGGGCCGCCGGCTACCCGCTGTGGGACCGTCCCGCGGCCCCATGCCTGTCCTCGCGCGTCGAATACGGCCGCACCGTCACCCGCGAGGTGCTCGAGCAGGTCGAAAGGGCCGAGGAAAGCCTCCGCCAGTTGGGTTTCCGTGAGCTGCGCGTCCGCCATCACGGCGAACTGGCCCGCGTTGAGATTGCGTGCACTGAGCTGCCCCGCGCCCTGACCATGGAGATGTTCGACGCCATCTCCACGGCTCTCAAACAAGCTGGCTTCCAATATGTCACCCTCGACTGCTCCGGATTCCGCTCCGGTTCCATGAACGCGATTCTCCCCGCTGACGTGCTCTCCCGGCGCGGCGCATAGCCGACGGTTTAAAATCTTGAACGTCATGCGTATTGGATATCTGGAGTGTTTTTCCGGCATAAGCGGCGACATGATGCTGGGCGCGCTTGTCGACGCCGGCGCTCCCTTCGCCCATCTTGAGGAAACAGCCGCAGCGTTGAATGTGGGCGCGCGTCTGGAAATGCGCAAGGTAAGCCGCGGCGGCCTGGCCGCAACCAAAGTGGACGTAATCACTCCCGACCAGGGCGCGCCCGAGCCTGCCCGCTCCCATTCCGAGGTCGAGCACACGCACGATGCTCATTCCCACGCCGAGCATTCCTACCAGGCGCATACGAACCTCTCACACACGCACACGCACGCACCTCACCGTCCCTTGTCGGCAATTCTCGCCATCCTTCGCTCTGCCCCGCTGACTGAGACGGTGAAGGCCCGCTCCATCCGCGCCTTTGAGCTCCTCGGCGAGGCCGAAGCCGCCATTCATTCCATCCCCATTGAAGACGTGCACTTTCACGAGGTCGGCGCGGTAGACACCATCGTCGATATTGTCTGTGCAGCCGCGGGCGCAGAATCGCTTGGCGTGGACCGCTGGTTTTCTTCGCCCCTGAACGTGGGCAGCGGAACGGTCGTTTGCCGGCACGGAACGCTTCCTGTGCCGGCGCCGGCCACGCTGGCCCTCCTCGGCGATGCGCCCATCTATGCCGCCGGCGAGCCCATGGAGCGCGTAACTCCAACCGGAGCGGCAGTGCTACGAATGCTCGATGTGTGCTACGCGCCGCTGCCCGCCATGCGCATCAAGTCTTCCGGCTACGGAGCCGGCGGCCGTGAAACCCCCGGCCAACCCAACCTGCTGCGTCTGCTGGTGGGCGACGAAGAAGAAGCCGAATCTGCCCCCACCGAATCCATCGCAGTGATCGAGACAGTCATCGACGACTCCAACCCACAGGTGCTCGCCTATGTCAGCGAACTTCTGCTGGATGCCGGCGCGTGGGATGTTTATCGTGTCGCGGTGCAGATGAAGAAAGGACGCACCGGTGTGCAGCTCACTGTGCTCTGCCGTCCCAATCTCATGCCCGCGCTCCGCGACCTCATCTTCCGCGAAACCACCACCATCGGCCTGCACTGGAGGCTCGAAAACAAGCTGTCGCTGGCCCGCGAGTTTGCCACGGTGCAAACCCCCTGGGGCGAAGTGCGCATCAAGATCGCCCGCTGGCCCTCAGGAAAAATCGTCAATGCCTCGCCGGAGTATGAGGACTGCCGTCTGCTCGCCGCCGGGCACGCGGTTCCCCTCAAGCAGGTGATGCAGGAGGCCATGCGCATCTTCGCAGCCACCGGCACGGGAAAGGAAACCATTTAATGGACCGCGCGCAAATCGAAACGCTGCTCAATGAGGTGCGCGAGGGCCGCACCGCCGTCAACGAGGCGCTCGACCGTCTCCGCGATCTGCCTTTCGAGGACCTTGGCTTCGCCAAGCTCGATCATCACCGCGCCCTCCGCACCGGTATGCCCGAGGTGATCTTTGCCACCGGCAAGACCCCTGCGCAGGTGGCTCAGATCTTTTCCCGCATGGCCCAGGCGGGCGGCAATGTCCTCGCCACCCGCGCCTCCGCCGATATGTTTCGCGCGGTCCGTGATGTCGAACCCCGTGCCGAGTACCATGAGACCGCCCGCGCCATCACCCTCACCCAGGCGCCCGCCCCTCCGGGCAAGGGAACCATCGCCGTGGTCTGCGCCGGCACCAGCGATCTGCCGGTAGCCGAAGAATCCGTAGTCACCGCGCGCCTCATGGGCAACACGGTCGAGCTCATCGCCGATGTCGGCGTGGCCGGCATTCACCGCCTGTTGGCGCAGAAGAATTCCTTGCAGTCGGCTCGCGTGCTGATTGTCTGTGCCGGCATGGAAGGCGCGCTGCCCACGGTCGTCGGCGGCCTGGTGAACGCGCCAGTCATTGCTGTGCCCACCAGCGTGGGCTACGGCGCCGGCTTTGGCGGCGTGGCCGCGTTGCTCGGCATGTTGAACACCTGCTCGCCCAACGTCTCCGTAGTCAACATCGACAACGGATTCGGCGCCGCCTGCATCGCCTCGCTCATCAATCGGCTGTGACGTGCGCGGCTTAGAGCATTCCGAACCTTGCCGGCAAGAACATCCGGGCCATTGAGGTAGCAATGTTCTTCATTCCAAAGACAAACGTGACCGAGAGTACGGACGGGCTCAATTCTGCCTCCGTCGATCGGGTCTCCAATCCGGCCACGGAGGCGCGATGCCATTGAACCTCATGTACGCGATCATCTGCCCCATGTGCTCGTGGGTGTGCGCCAGCAGGCGTAAGTAGACGCGTCGCACCGTCGTCTTTTCGCCAAAGAAATGCACCGGACGTTCCAGTTCGAGGACGGTCGCCTGGTTGAATGATTGGTTCACCGCATCCAATGATCGCTTCAAGAGGGTCACGACCTCATTTTTCTCCCGGACGCTGGCCGCTATTTCGTCATTCCTCTGGACCAGGCCGGAAAGCCGCTCCTGACCTTGAGCTGGGACTTGGGCGTAAAGATCCATCGGGGCTGCTACGCCTATGATGTCCAACAACATGAAGTTGCCGGTGGCTACGTGGACAAACACCTCGCTGACCGTGCGCGCTGTTGAGCCCGGACACCAGTTGTAAGTCTCCGGTGGAATAGCCTCGGCCATCGCCACGCTTTGCCGTGTTGCAATTTCGAGTTCCCAGAGGAACTCGCCCTGGAATCCCGCGATCCGAATAGTCATGGGCTTCAGCATACTTGAACCGGTCAATCCAGCCCAAAAATGTGCGCTTCTCAACATAGGTGGAAGCTGGGAGGCGTTTATTTAGACGGAACTCGCCGCACGGTTCGAGAAAATCCTCGGGCCTGCTCGCACTACTTTGGCGCCTGTATCACCAGATCGTCCGCCAGCTTGAAGCGCACAATTGACTCCGCCGGTATATTGAGATCGCGGTTCCCGGTCAATCCCGCAAGGGCGGTTCCACCACCGGCGCCAACCAGGCCGCCCACCACCAGCCCTACGCCGCCGGTGGCCACGCCACCCACCAGCATGCCCAGCCCCGTCCCTCCGCCAATCATGGCCGCCGAACGTCTGCCCTTGCCTTTCTTGCTTTCCGCCATGTCCCGCGACGTCAGCGGATACTGCGTCCCATTCACCGTCAGTGAGGTCAACCGCAGCTCCAGCAGCGATCTGCCTTTAAAGTGTCCCCGCCGATGCGACACAACCACCACGCCGCCCACCGTCGCGCCCTTCGGCACCACCGTGCTGTTGTCGCTGGCCAGCACCGGGTCCACCACCTCGCCGGTAAATGTGTCCCCCGCTCGGCTGGTTTTTACGTTGATGCGCTGATCGATCCGGATGTTCAGCGCCGTGCCCGCCGGGATGGTCGTATTGACCGGTACCGGAGGCGGTTGCGGCACCGCGGAAACCGTCGGTCCCGAGGGTGCTGGAACGGGCACCCCAGCCGCTGGCGGTGTCGCCGTCGTCGTGATCGCCTCGGCTGTCTGTCCGGCCGCCGGCGGCTGCACTACCGTCGTTGTCGTGGTCCCATTCTTGTCTACTGTAACCACCTGCTGCGCCTGCCCGGTTTTGGCCGCCTGCTGCTTGGCTTGATCCAGCGCCTTTTCCTGCTTGGATTCGCATCCCGAAAGAATGCCCGCTACCAACATCACCATCAGCACCGGTATCCGTCCCCTGCGAACCAGTGAGCCTGAATTGAACATGGTCGATCCCCTTTCGCTGTGTTTTCATGCCAACACAGACTTGCCCGCAGCCTGCACTCAACGGCCGGGAAATTCTGTATCGAATTGCACTCATTTTGGGATGCGCTTCCATCCGGAAAGGCTGTCTCAAGCGAGTATCTCTTCTCCGTCGAGCACATCTCCCCGCGTCATCCAGTAGGGAGATGCGACGTGTGCGGTTGTGTGAACAGGTCTTGGAAACAAGAAACAGGTCCAAAGCACCAATCGGTGATGCAGATCACTGTCCGGCGCTTGCCCGGGCGCGAATCATTGTTCATGTACGGAGAACGCCCGCGCGCGGCGCATGGAGGTTATTCGTGGCCCCTTCCCGATTGCCGCTGTGGCGCAGGATTTCGCAGATCTTCTTTCTGCTGCTGTTTCTTGCGCTGCTGATTCTCACCTCGCTGCGCCCCACTCCCGGCGCCACAGCGGATATCCATCTCCGCGCCCCGGTGCGTCTCTTCTTCGAGTGGGACCCGCTGGTGGCGGTGGTCAACGCGCTCGCCGGCCACGCCCTCTATCGCGGCCTGCTGTGGAGCCTGCTTATCCTCGTGCCCACGCTCTTTCTGGGCCGCTTTTTCTGCGGCTGGATTTGCCCCATGGGCACCCTGCAACACTTCGTCGCCAATCTGCCCTCTGAGGCCAAGCGCGGCAAGCAGCGCATCGATTCCAACCGCTACAAGCGCTGGCAGACCGGGAAATACGTCGTGCTGATCGCCGGCCTGATTGCCGCCGTCTTCGGTTCGGCGGCCATCGGCTGGCTCGATCCCTTCAGCCTGCTGGTTCGCTCCTTCGGCCTGTCGCTCCTGCCCGCGTTCAACTCCGCCGTCCGAGCCGTTCTCTCGCCGCTCGAACACAGCCACATCGCGGCCATCAAAGCCACCGGCGAAACCCTCCACACCGTGCTGCAATTCACGGTGCTCGACTTCCGCCAGCAGCACTTTGCGCAAGGCCTCATCCTGGGCGTTCTGTTTCTCGCCATTCTGGTGGCCAGCCTGCGCGTCACGCGCCTGTGGTGCCGCGGCCTCTGCCCCCTCGGCGCGTTGCTCGGCGCGGTCTCCCGCTGGTCGGTGCTGGGGCTGCACAAGGACCCTGCCGCCTGCGACAACTGCAACCGCTGCCTGCTCAGTTGCCAGGGCGGCGACAATCCCATCGGCGGCGTGCCCTGGCGCAAGGCCGAGTGCCTCATGTGCATGAACTGCGTCGGCTCCTGCCCCCACGACAGCCTCCAATTCCGCTTCTTCCGCAACGAGAAGGAAGTCGCCTCACCGGACCTTGGCCGGCGCAGAACCATCACCGGCCTCGCAGCCGGCGCGGCGGTGGTTCCCCTCTTCCGCGCCAACACCGGCCTCGGCAAAAGCCGCCATGAGCGTCTGCTGCGTCCCCCCGGCGCGCTCGACGAGGAGGATTTTCTCTCCCGCTGCATCCGCTGCGGCGAGTGCATGAAGGTCTGCCCCAACACCGCGCTCCATCCCACACTCTATGAAGCGGGCCTCGAGGGGCTGTGGTCGCCCACGCTGGTGCCGCGCATCGGTTACTGCGAGCCCAGTTGCGTCCTCTGCTCTGAAGTCTGTCCCACCGGCGCCATCTGGCAGATTACCCCCAGGGAAAAAGGCTGGGTGGTCGGGGTCGGCCAGCAAAGCCAGCCCGTCCGCCTGGGCACTGCGTTCTATGACCGTGGCCGCTGCCTGCCCTGGGCCATGGCCACCGACTGCATCGTCTGCGAGGAGTGGTGCCCGGTCTCGCCCAAGGCCATTTATGTCCAGGAGGCCCAGGTCATCGACTCGGCCGGCAACACCAAAACGCTCAAGCAGCCGCGCGTCGATCCCAGCCGCTGCGTGGGCTGCGGCGCCTGCGAGTACGCCTGTCCGCTCCAGGAGCACCCCGCCGTCTACGTCACCAGCATCGGCGAAAGCCGCTCGCCGGCCGGCCAGATTCTGCTCAACCGCAAGTAAAGGAGACCGCGCCGTGATCTTTTGCTCGAAGAATTGCCCGAAGAGTTGGGCGCTTGCAGCCGTGGCCGTTTGCATCCTGGCGGCAGCCGCCCCGTCAGGCTGCAAGAAAGCCCAGGTCGACGCGTTCCCCGCCTCGGGCGCCGTCGCCGGATGGGATAAAACCAGCGACACACGCGTCTTTGCACCCAAAGACCTCTACCAGTACATCGACGGCGGCGCCGACCAGTACATCTCCGCCGGCGTCGTCTCCACCTCCACCTCCGACTACAAATATCAGGGCCAGTTGGAGGCGACAGTTGACGTGTACGCCATGGGCGACGCGGCGGGCGCGCGCAAGATTCTCGAAACCGGCCTCGCCAAAGACGCCAAAACCGTTCAACTCGGCGATGCCGGCGTCGCCTACGCGCAGAGCGTCATCTTTCGCAAAGGCCCTTATCTGGTCCGCATTGTTGCTTACGAGTCCACGCCCGGCACGCCGCAGGCCCTGCTGGCCCTTGCGCACGGCGTGGAAGCGAAGCTCTAAACACCAACGCCGCAGCGCCGGCCGCACAAAACGAACGAGGATTGCCATGAAAAACCGCCGTGAATTTCTTCAGGTAGCAGCAACGGGAGCCGTGCTGTTGGGCTCGCAAAACAAGCTGGGACTGGCCGCCATCCTCGACCGCAACGGCTGGCGCCCCCCGCAGGCCGAGGCTGCCAAGTCTCGCGTCGTCGTCGCCAAAGACCCGGCGCTTCACGGGCAAAACGGCCAGCTCGACGAAAAGCGCGTGCTCGATCTCCTCGACCGCGCCATCGCCGCCTACACCGGACGCGACCACCCCGTCGAAGCCTGGAAGCG
>DASWZM010000097.1:0-3457 GCA_036404455.1 Occallatibacter sp.
CCTGAGCACCAAACCTCCGGGCGACCCACTGATACCCATATCCTGCCGCGGCCGCGATCGTCGCGCTGATGATCTGCGTCATGACCGGGTCGAACGTCGGAAACCCGTAGTGCTGCGTAGCCCAGGCCAGCAGATACACCACCACGCACGCAATCGGGCTGTGTCCGTATTGCTGGATGACCGTGGCGAACGCCGCTGCCAGGACGGCTTCGGTCTGGGGATCCACTGCGGCTGCGTGCAGCACCTCGTTCGGCGTTGTCGCCGCTGCGATCGCTGGCTTTGGAGTGTTGGCCCCGGCAAGCGTCGAGACTTTTGTCACTTCAGGTTTGAGGCGATCGCTCATTGTTGTTCCCATGTCACTGCGTCAGCGCGGCCTGTCCAGACAAGCCACGCGGCCCGCCAGCGCTCGCGCCATGATTGAAACCCCATGGGCCGGGCAGGCACGTAGCGACCATCAGGCAAGCCCGCACTGCACGTTTGGGCTGATTCGATGAGGTTTTGGATCGTCCAGATGCCTGGGTATCTCATGTTTCCCCCTCTTGCTGATACGCCCGATCCGCCGCCAGCGCCTGCGGATACACGACACTCCACCGTTGCCGTGACGGCGATCCAGGCTTCCAAACCCTCAGATAACACGCCCAGCACGCATCCTCGTCGCCATACGCCGGCAGCGGATTATCGTCGCACCACAGCAACAACCGCGGCAGCGCCACGCCGATCGTCATTGGGTGCGTCATAAGCGCATCGTAGATCGTCGGCGGGGTGGGGAGGATGCCAGCAGCGGCGCACACCTTGAGCACCATCTGCTCGCTGGCCGGGTTATACATCACATCGGCGCATGTGGTTTCGCCTAACTGCCACGGCCCGCGACCGGGTCCACCACCAATTTGTGCTTCATTGACCCACGCCGTTTCCTGGCCGGCGAACGCAAGAAGTGCAAGCCGGCCCGCTGCATCGTCGTCCCAGTCGACGGTTTCGCCGCCGGGTTTGGGGTCGGCGGCGAAGGTCAGGAAGTAGAGGCCATGGAGCAGGACGGAGGTCAGGAACAGGGTTGGAGTCATCGGGCTACAGTCCGCTTTGTCGTTGCGTTACGCATAGCCATCCACTCCGTCACGATCACGTGCACCGCGTCGCCGAGCGACGCCAGCCTACGCTCACGCTGGAAGTCCTGGAGCGTCTTCCATGTCTCCGGCAGCAGGCGGATCGAGCTGGTAATCTTGGCGTCCATCGGCGGACTATAATATTATGGAAGCGGTGGCGCAAGGGTCCGTAAGAATCATCAACGCCCGGGATTGCGGCCCGGGCGTTGGCTGACGGTGAGGGGTCGTAGCTCAACTGGATAGAGCAGGGCTCCGTAATCCCTAGGTTGCTCGTTCGAGTTGGGTCGGCTCCACCACCATCTCCGGTTCAGCTCCGACGCCGTGCGGGACTTTCAGGACCGTTCCGTTACAAGAGGCCGCGGTATCGTCAGGCAGCGCGGGTCAGACCGGGGTCGGGATTGTTTGAAAAACAGCGTCTGAACTGTCAACCCCGATCTGGTCAGGCACGGCATTTGCGGCCAGCATGTCAAATGCCAGCGACGTATCGGACAGGTTACCGGCGGAGTCAGAGATAGTGACGGTGACGCCAACCAGAAGCGGCGAGACAGTGTGCAGCCACTGAACCGTAACGGCAGGAATGCCGGCGAGCGCCGTCTGCGCCGGGGTGGCATTCGAGGGTGGCACGAACGGAGCCACGGTCGCGCTCATATTCACGGTATCGCTCGGCGTCGCGGTGAACACATCGGTCGCCGACACCGGATCGAAACCGCCCGAGGCATTCATCAGCGTGATGACGGCGGTGTAGCTCTGATTGAGGGGAAGTTGAACGTCAGCCATGACGACTCCTGTGGTGAGGTTTTTGAAGTACTGAGGCAGCAAGACGATCTGGCGGGGTGGGTGCTGGTAGCCGAGCCGGCCAAGCCAGAGGTCGATTTCAGCGTTGATATCCCGCCGGGTCTTCAGCAGCCACGCGATCTCGGCTGCAAGCCGTTTCTCAACCTGCTCGTCAATCCACACAACGGGATCGCTGCCACTCATGAGAGCCATATAGCCCAACCGGCGGCCAGGGGCCAGGGGCGGAATCTACTCATGGCATTGGTCCTGGAGGGATCGTCGAGGACAACGCCTCGGCTGCGGCTGTCGTGGCCCTGGCAGCCTCTGTGGTGGCCACTGCGGCGCTTTCCGTCGCATGGGCGGCAGCGACGGTTACCCCCTTCTGCGTGTCCCGGATGTTCTGCTGGCCGGCCTGGTAGATGCCGGCTGCCTGCTCGTCGGCAAGTTTCTGCAAAGCCGCCCGGAAGGCATCCATCTGGGAGTTGACAAGTTGATGGACGGCCTTGATGCGAAAGGCGAGCCAGACCGAGACGCCGATCGCGAGGTAAGGAGCCATGGCATTAAGCCAGCCCCGCAGTTCCTCACTGATCATCGCTTAGAAGACGCCACCTCGGAGCAACCAGACGATCAGTATGATGACGATAATCAGCCCGAGACCGCCTCCGCCATAATGCGCAGGCCCCCAGCCCGCGCCCTGGCCGTAGTAAAGTCCGCCGCCGCCCAGCAGCAGGACAACGACGACGATCAACAGAATGAGACCCATGGCACTCTCCTGCCCGGATAGTGCCGGGCGACGAACCCTAATCCACAGCGGTGATCAGCGCCACCAGATGCGGCCAGGCGGCGGGCAGGTTGATCCCGATCGAGATCACCATCCCGCAAATCAGAAGCCCGAACCGAAAGGAGCAGCGCGCCTCATGAACGCTGACCTTGACCTCAATCTGTCTCTCGAAAGACGCCTGTCGGTTTTCCATGGTGCGCATCCGCTCCCTGAGGTCGGCTGCTTCACCCCCATTGATCGCTTCGGCCATTTCAACTCCTGGTCAATCATTTGAGTGGACGGTCGGTTCCGTCGGCAAGGCACGTTACGGCACAACCGCGCCATTGCTAACAGGCGCATTTTCTGTTTCAATCACCGGATGAACAGGCGGAAATTTTTTGCTGGCCTCGGTGCGGCGCTCGTGACGCTGGCGCTTCCGTTCCGCCGCCGGTCTTCCGGCGCCCTCCAAATCGTACCGGGCGCTTCGGTTTATTATGGCGTGCGCAATGGCTGGACCGGAGAATTTGACCTTCAGGGCGTCCAAACAGAACATTTCGGTCTTCCGCAAAACTGACATCACGGTACCACCACACCGGCACTGATCGTCGGCGCGGCAAACCCGGCGTTCGGCGCGGTGACGAGAGACGACTGTTCGCCGGAGGTCAGACCGGTGCCGGCATGCAAGCGGGCGATGGCACACGGGCTTGTGGCGTTCGGTCCAACGGTTGCGTCGAAGCACGGATTGCCGATCTGGATTTGCACCGCACCGCCCGTCGCAGTTGGGAGCACGGGCCACCAGTAGATCGTCTTGACGCCATCGCAC
>DASWZM010000098.1:0-1854 GCA_036404455.1 Occallatibacter sp.
GAAAAGACCCGAAGAAGCCGCAGAAGCATGGGCCCTACTATCAGTTGAGCTACACCTGGCGGGGGAAGAGCACGACGCGTTTCGTGCGGCCGGAACGGGTCGAGGGGATGCACCGGAAGGTGGCCAACTACAAACGCTTCCGGGAACTGGTGAACGAATGGGTGGACCTGGAAGTGGAGCGGGAGAAGGCCGAGCGGGCACAGGAGAAACACGCCAGTGGAAATTAATCCCAACCAACTCCCCAGCGATCCGGCGGCCTTGCGGCAGATGGTGATGGGGCTGCTCGGGGAAGCGGTGGAGCGCGAGCGGAAACTGCGGCAACTGCAGCATTGGGTGGAGCAGTTGCTGCGGGCGCGGTATGGGCCGCGGCGTGAGCGGGTGGATGAAAACCAGCTGTTTATGTTTGCCGCCGAGATCATGACCCGGACGGAGAAGGCTCCTCCGGCCTCCGGCGAAACGGCAGCGCCGCCTGCGGGTGCGAAGTCGACGCCCCAGCGTCCCGGGCATGGCCGGGGGGCGCTGCCGAAATCTTTGCCGCGCCAACGGGTGGTCCATGATCTGGGGGAAGGCGCACGCCAGTGTCCCCAGTGCCAGGGCGAGTTGAAGCGGATGGGGGAAGAGGTCAGCGAGCGGCTGGAGTATGTGCCCGCCTCTCTGGTGGTCATCGAGGAAGTGTGTCCGAAATACGCCTGCCCCAAGGGATGCACGGTGGTGACCGCGGAGAAGCCCACGGCGCCGATCGAGAAAGGGTTGGCGGGGCCGGGGTTGCTGGCGCAGGTGGCGGTGAGCAAGTATGGGGATCACCTGCCGCTGTACCGGCAGGCGGACATCTTTCGCCGCCAGGGAGTGGAGATATCACGCCAGACGATGGGCGACTGGATGCGCGCCTGCGCCGATCTCGCCCGCCCGCTCTACGCACTGATGAAACAGGGCGTGTTGGGCTCGAAAGCGGTGCAGACCGATGACACGCCGGTCCCCGTGCTGGACCCGGCGTTGCCCCACACCCGCACGGGCCGGATCTGGACCTATGTGGGAGACAGCGAGCACCCCTACACAGTTTACGACTACACGCCCAATCGCCGCCGCGACGGCCCGGAGGAGTTTCTGAAGGGGTTCCGGGGATATCTCCAGGCGGACGCCTACTCCGGGTACGATCATTTTTATGAAGAGCCTGAGCGCGGCATTGACGAGGTGGCCTGCTGGGCGCACGTTCGCAGGAAGCATTGGGAAGCACAGTCCTCAGACTTGATGCGCTCGACGGTGATGCTCGCCTACATCCGCTTACTTTACGACGTGGAGCGGGAAGCGCGCGAACAGCAACTGAAGGGGGAGGCCCGCCGAGCGCTGCGACAAAAGAAATCGAAACCGATACTGGATGACATCCACACCTACTTGGAGCGCGAGCGACCGCACGTGCTGCCCAAGAGTCCCGAGGGCGAGGCCATCGCCTACACGTTGTCAAACTGGAAGGCGTTGGTCCGCTACTGTGAAGACGGTGATCTGGAGATCGATAACAACGGCGCCGAGCGCAGCTTGCGCGGAGTCGCGGTGGGTCGAAAAAATTGGATGTTTTACGGCAGCGATGAAGGGGGACGAACCGCTGCCGTGCTCACGACCCTCATCGCCACCTGCAAGCGGCTCCACATCGATCCGTTTGCCTACTTGCGCGATCTCTTCCGACGCATCAGCGATCACTCTCAAAATCGACTCGCCGAATTGCTTCCCGATCATTGGCAAGAGCAACGCCAGCCCGCCACAACTTCCTGACCCTCTACCCCGAATCCCCTCCAACTTACATGCGCATGTCCGCGACTGTCCTCCGTATGGGTTTACCGGACGGATACAACTGATCCG
>DASWZM010000099.1:0-2166 GCA_036404455.1 Occallatibacter sp.
GCTTTGAAAACGGCTTGAAGACCATCGTGGTTGCGACGGACCTGGGGGGTCAGGCGGAAGCGGCTCTCGAGTACGCGCGCAAGCTGGCGACCCATTACGGGGCGCGGATTGTGCTGGCCCACGGCCTTGATCCAATGGAGTATGCCGCGGTGGATGCAGTTCCCGGCAGCGTGTTGGGTCACATGACGGAAGCGGCGCGCAAGGTGCTGGACCAACTGGCCGGCGAGCTGCTGCGCGAGGGGATCCATAGCCATTCCGAGGTGCGTCAAGGCGCGGTGGCGGAGATGTTGGTGGATGTGGCCCGGCAGTATAAGGCGGGCCTGATCGTGATTGGCACCAAGGGGATGGAAGGCGCCGGCCCCGTCGTGGTGGGGGCCATCGCCGAACGCCTGGTGAGACGGGCGCCGTGCCCGGTACTGGCGGTAGCCGCAGACTGGAACGCGGGTCCGCACCGGCCCACTCCGGGCGGACCGGTACTGCTGGCCGTGGAGCGGGACGATGCGGCTGCTGCCGCGGCGGCAACTGCTGCTTCGTTGGCACAAATGTTTGATCGGCCCCTTCTTGCACTGCATGTGCGAACGGCCGCGGAACAGGCTGCCGGCCTGAATCCTTGCACGGTCATGGAGGATCAGGGTATCCGGTTCGAAGGCACCATCCAGGTACGGTGCCTGGTGAAAGACGGCAATCCGGCCGATGCCGTGGCCGAAGCCATTGCGGAGAATCTTCCCTGCATTCTTGTGGCGGGGGTAAAACGGGCCAGCGGAACACCCGGGCCTCACGGCACGGCGTTTGCGCTGCTGTCTGCATCCCGTGTGCCGGTCCTTTGCGTTCCGCCCGATGCGGCGGACACCGGCCCTGGGTCGAAAGTTGCATCGGAAGCTGCTCGGGAAGTTGCGCTTCCCGTCGAAGCCTCGTAGCGGGGGCTTGAGCCGCGGCGCGCGGCATTGACGATTCCCGGGGAAAATGGGCGGGGGGAAAGGAGAAACCGCACCGTTTTGTCCAATCGAAACCGCAAACACGAAGCCAATGGAGTGGACGCATGAACCGCGTGAGGCCGCGTGGGGACGAAGGCTCGCCGCGCGCTTGCAAGAGACATTCAACGAGAACCGGGGGACAGAGGAAGCCCGCAGCAAGGAGCCTGAGGGCTCGGCATACGGCAAGGAAGATGACCAGCAACCAACTTGAGGAGCGCATTGAACGTCTGGCCGCGGCGGCGGCGCATCCGCTCGCCGAGCTGCTGGAGTGTCCCCAGGAGGCAGGACAACTGCTCACCAGCGTTTCGCGATGCATCGCGGTGGATGCCGGGGAGCCGGTTTTTCGGCAGAATGGAAGCTGCAAAGGGCTGTACGTGGTGGTTTCGGGCGATTTTGTCCGCAAGGCGGAACGGTTGCAGATGCGCGTGACGCTGGGAACGGCACGGCCCGGGGATCTGGTGGAGCTGGCGGCCGCACTGGGAGACGGACATCATACCTATACGTTGACGGCGGTGACGCCGGGATCGGTGCTCGTGCTGCCCATCGATGCACTGCGGCATGCGTTTGAGAACCATCCGCCGCTGCGCATGCGGCTATTGGAAGAGCTGGCGCGCGAGGTTTCGCGCGCATACATTACCTGCTGCCTGACGCGCGTGACGCCGGCGCGGCGTCATGCGAACGGAGCGGCCCAGGCTTAGGGACTCGAATCCGCGCCCAAAAAGAGACTCCGGCCAGGGCCTTGGGGGCAAAACACCCGTCTCGCTGGGTGGGATATGCGCTATACTTCTCGTAGCGAATAGTCCCCAACGGTATCCGTATGGCCTCACTCCATTCTCATCACCCGCCGGAAGATTGCCAGAACTGCGAGCATCGCCATTTGCGGATGTTCTGCAATCTGACGCCGGAGGCTTTGGCCGATTACGACCAGATCGGCATCATGATGAGCCACGCCCGCGGCGCCAAGCTCTTTACCGAGGGCGATGCGGCGCGCAATGTGTTCGTGATCTGCTTTGGGCAGGTGAAGATCTCCTCCACCTCGCGCGATGGCAAAACCATGATCCTGAAGATTGCCGGGCCGGGCGACGTGATGGGGCTGAGTGCGGTGCTGGCCAACGTTCCGCACGAAGTGACTGCCGAGGCCATCGAACCCTGCCAGGTAAAGACGGTGCGGAAACAGGAGTTCATCGAGTTC
>DASWZM010000100.1:0-2006 GCA_036404455.1 Occallatibacter sp.
CTTGGTCCCCGGCCCACCCTCAGCTCGTTTCGAAAGCAACCGCACAGGGTCTCGGCCCCCTGGGCGTACTCCAGCTCCCCCACCTGGATCCTCCCGCCGTAGTCCACAACCACCACGACGCTCCGGCTCGGGTTGGTGACCAGGAGCAGGATCCCGCGATGGTGTCGGCCCGCAGGCGGCCGCCCGCGACATAAACCTTGGAACCTGCCGGGACCTTTTATTAGGCGAGCTCTTTGGCAAGGCGCGCCCAAACCGCCCCCCATCTTGGGGCCCAGCTGCCTCCATTTCCGCCAGCGCCGACCCGACTGCGCGTTGGCCCGCACCCTCCTGCCGGCGAAAAATGAGCCCAGAGAGAGAATCAGGGAGATCACGAAGGGGACCTTCGCGATCATGGCTGCCGTGCCCGTCAGCGCGACGATGCCGACGCTTGCCCGCCGTGGCTCGCACCTTGCCCTGCATTCCTCATCGAGAGAAGTGGGCTCTTCATCGGGAAGTGGGGACATGGCGCCCGTAACGGGCTACCATGTCCCCGATGATGACTGAACTAACGCTTCCTGGATACCGTACCATCCAGGTGGAGCGCAAACAAGTAGAGGTGCGGTTCTACCTTGAGGCGGAAGAGACGCCCCGAGTGTGCCCTTGCTGCGGAGGCGATCGCCTCCGCAGCAAGGGCCGGTACCAACGCAGCGTCAGGCACTTGGATTGCTGCGGTTTAGAGTGCTGGCTTCAGATCGATTGCCGGCGGTGGCGCTGTATGGGCTGCGAGCGCAGCTTCGTGCAACCCCTGCCCGGGATCACGCCGAGGCGGCACAGCACGGAGGGCTGGAGGGAGGAGATGTACCGGCGCCACGACGACGGGATCTGCGCCTCGCGGCTGGCCAGCAGGGAGCACCTGGGCCAGGCCACGGTGAGCCGCATCTACGCGCAGTTTACCGAACGCAAGGCCAAGGAACGGCTGAGCCTGGATTGCCCGCGGATCCTGGGCCTGGACGAACACACGCTGCACCGGGGCCAGCGCTTCCTGACGACCTTCTGTGACCTGAAGAACCGGCGCATCTTCGACATCAGTCCCGGCCGAAGCGAACCGGAGCTGGCGGGGTACCTCGCGGCCCTTCGGGGCCGCGAGGGGGTGAGGATGGTCTGCATCGATCTGTCGAACGCCTATCGGCTACTCGTCAGACGCTGGTTCCCCAGGGCGCGCATCGTCGCGGACCGCTTCCACGCCATCCGCGTGGTCTGCCTGCATCTCATGCGGGTGGCCCGCCAACTCTGCCCCGAGCTGGGCTGGAACCGCGCCTGGTTGGGGCTCCTGCGCCGGCGCGCTCAGCGGCTTGAGCCGCAGCAGCGCCGTGGCTTGGAGCAGCTCTTCAGCCGGCATCCCGCACTGCAGGGCATCTACGAGCTCAAGGAGCGCATCTGCTCCCTTCTTTGCCTAAAAAACCAATCCAAGGACGACTGCCGCCGCAACGCCCTGGAACTGCTCGGCCTGATCGACACCCTGCGAACGAGCGGCCTCGAGGCCGCTCGTTCGCTCGCAAAGACCCTCTCCGAATGGACCGAGGAACTCGCCTGCATGTGGCGCTTCTCCCGCAACAACGCCGTCACCGAGGGCTTCCACAGAAAAATGAAGCTTATACAGCGCAGAGCGTATGGCTTCCGCTCCGTCTCCAACTACCGCTTGCGTGTCATCGCCCAATGCGGATAACCCATACACTTAACCGTCTACGTACCCTGTCCCCACTTGATGGTGGAGAGCCAAAAGTGGGTTGCGAAGTGGTGGACCCGATCAGGGGCCAACGTATTCCTCTGGGACGAGACTTCGTTTCGCTTTTGCTTCGCTTGAAACGGGATGTTTTCAGGGATTTGGGCTAGTGATATTGCCTGGCGGTTCGAGCCCGGTTCGAGTTTGCCCCTGGCTTGCCCCGTTCTAAAGCGGCGCTCGCCCCGATTCTGAGAGATTGCGCCTTGGATAAGGTGTTTGATTTACGATATTGACATTCAAAAGT
>DASWZM010000101.1:0-7369 GCA_036404455.1 Occallatibacter sp.
ACTCTTTCCCTAAATGCAAGATATAATATAGGTTCTTTTCGTCACTATTTTGCGTCTTAACAAAACCGCTGCTGAAAACAAAGCACTTTCAATCATTTCCCCTTCATAACAGCAAGAAAAACGTGGAAGTTGGGTTAGCCGGGCAGCGCCCGCACCACAGCAGAGATCAGCCCCGGAATGTCAGAAGGCCTCGCTTCGACTGCGGGCTCCCAACCGAGTTCCCGCAAGGTCTGGCTGGTAATCGGCCCAATCGAAACGGCTGCAACCCCCGCGAACGGCCACGCAACCCCGGCCCGTCGCGCCGCCTCGACCAGATGAGTTGCGCTCGACGAACTGGTTAAGGTCGCCGCATCGATCCGTTCCGCCAGCGCCCTGCGAAGCAGTTCCGGCGCCGCCTCCGGCAAAACGTTGCGGTAGGCATCCACCACATCGACCGCGGCTCCCGCCGCCAGTAACGCATCGGGAATCACGTCCCGCGCCACCTCAGCGCGCGCCAGCAGAATCTTCTGCCCCGCAGCCCGGCCCTTCAACCCCTCAACCAAACTTTCGGCCACGTATGATTCTGGGACAAACGTAACTATGAATCCCGCTCTCCGCGCTGCCGCCGCCGTAGCTTCCCCGACTGCGGCTACCTTCGGGGAGCCAGGTCGACCCAGCCCAATCCCCAACGCCGCGACCCGCTCCGCAAGCGCCCGAACCGTATTGGCGCTGGTCAAAATCAGCCAATCGTAGTCATCAAGGTCAAGGAGAGCCGCGTCCAACGGCTTATAGCTTTTCGGAGGGCGAATCTCCAGCACCGGAACCTCGACCGGCTCAGCCCCCAGCGCCCGCAGCCCTTCGCTGAGCCTTCCAGCCTGAAGCAAAGCACGGGTCACTAGGACCCGCCGCCCCGCCAAAGGCATAAGGCTCACCGCGATTCCCCACCCGCAGCCTCAAGCAGCGGCCCTGCCCCCGCCTCAATCAGTTTGCGCGCCGCCAGCCGTCCCAGCGCCTCCGCATCGGAATCGCCCCGAGGCGCCCGATGGAAGATTCGCACCGCTGCCCCACTCTCCGGCGTAGCCACCACGGCAAAAATCTCGTCAAATGGCTCCGAATCTCCAGCAGATTCCCACTCAACCCCGGGCCGAACCCGGCAATGAACCCCGATAGGCACCTGGCACCCTCCGCCAAGCGCGGCAAGAGCGGCTCGCTCCGCAGTCACCGCAAACCGCGTCGCCCCATCGTCCAGGAAGGCAACCACCGCAATGGTCGCCGCATCGTCCTTCCGCGTCTCAATCCCCAGCGCTCCCTGCCCCGCCGCCGGACAAAAATCCTTCGGTTCCAGCCGCTCCCGCACCCACTCGGTCTTTTTCAGGCGCTCCAACCCCGCGGCAGCCAGCAAAATCGCAGCCACCTGCCCCTCGGCCAGCTTGCGCAGCCGTGTATCCACATTCCCGCGAAACTCCACCGCCTCGATATCCGGCCGAAGCGCCTTCAACTGCGCCCGCCGCCGCTGGCTGCTGGTTCCCACCCGCGCGCCCCGCGGCAGATCCGCCAGGCTCGCATATTTGACTGATACAAACGCGTCCCTCGGATCGACCCGTGAAGGCGTTGCGGCCAGCACAAACGGCTCCGGCAGCTCGGTGGGCAGGTCCTTGAGCGAGTGCACCGCCAAATCCACACGCCCCTCGGCCAGGGCGTCCTCGATCTCCTTGGTAAACATGCCCTTCGACCCGACCTGCGAAAAGGCGACCTCCTGCAGCCCATCGCCGGTGGTTTTGATGACCTCTATGTCGGCAGAATGACCTTCGCCGCGCAGCAACGCGGCAATATGGTTGGCCTGCCAAAGAGCCAGTTGCGAACCACGGCTTCCAATACGCAGTTTCATGGGCGGCTCTCCACACGGTCTTCGCTCACCGGCACGCCCTCAGCTTTCTCACCATCTTTCGTTCCGGCGCCACTTGCCGGGACCGGCTGCTCCCCCTCGCGGTCCGCGCCGGCAGAAACCTGCCACGCGTCGCACAGCGCGTCCAGCCGCACCTGGTCACCCTCTCGCGCAGCCTGCTTCAGCGCCTGCATCGGCGGATGAAGAAACTTGTTCACCAGCCCCTTGCTCAGCGCCTCAACGGCGGCTACCTGTTCCGCGCTCAGCGTCCCCAGCCGCGCCTGCACGCGCTTCAGCTCCGCCTGCCGAATCTCCTCCGCCTGCCGCTGCAACGCCACAATCGCCGGAGCCGCATTCACCGTCCGCTGCCGCTGCTGGAAGCGCTCCACTTCGGCGGCGATCAGCGTCTCGGCGTCGCTGGCCTCGCGGCTCCGCTCCGCCATGTGCGCCGCGGCCACCGCCTGCAGGTCGTCGATGTCGTAGACAAAGATGCCTTCCAGCTTGCCCATTGCCGGGTCCACGTCCCGCGGCACGGCAATGTCGATGAAGAACATGGGCCGGTTGCGCCGGCGGTGCATGAACGCCTGCCCATGTTCGCGCCGGAAAATCGGATGCGGCGCGCCCGTCGAACTGATCACGATGTCCGCCTCGCTGGCCGCCTCATGGAGCTGCTCGAACGGAATCACGCGCCCCTGAAACTCTTCGGCCATCCGCCGCGCCCGCTCCTGGGTCCGGTTGCTCACCAGGATGGCCCCAGCTCCCTGCTGCACCAGGTGCCGCGCCGCCAGCTCGCTCATCTTGCCCGCGCCCACCAGGAACACCGTCCGTCCCTGCAGCGAGCCAAATATTTTTTTTGCCAAATCCACGGCCACCGAGGCAATCGACACCGAGTTGGACCCGATCTCCGTCTCCGACCGCACCTTTTTGGCGGCGGCAAACGCGCACTGCAGCAGGTGTTCCAGTTGCCCGGCCACGGTGCCCGACGCCCGTGCAACGGCAAAGGCCTCCTTCACCTGCCCCAGAATCTGCGGTTCGCCCACCACCATCGAATCCAGGCTCGCCGCCACGCGGAACAAGTGCCGCACCGCATCCCGGTCCCGCTGCACGTAGATGTGCGGCTCCAGCAGCGCCCGATCCAGCCCAAAGTACCGGGGCAGGAACCCGGCCAGATCCGCATCCGGACCCTCAACGGCCGCCAGCAGCTCCACCCGGTTGCAGGTGGAGACAATCATGCACTCCAAAACGCCCGGCATCGCGGCCAGCGCCCGCGTGGTCTCCGGCAGCTCCTCGCGGCTGATGGCGATCCGCTCCCGCAGCTCGATCGGCGCGGTCTTGTAGTTCACTCCAATAAGGGTCAGCGTCATTGGGCACCGAACCTGTGTACGTGGCTGAACAGGTTGGCAACCCACACCGCCATCACCACGGCAAACACGGCGCCCGACAGGTAAGCGGCCTTGCGCCCGCGCAACCCCGCGCTTCGCCTCACCAGCAGCAGCAGCACGTACACCGCCCAGCTCACAAACGCCGCAATGATCTTGGGATCGCGAAAATATGCCGCACCCAGCGGCGTCTCCTGCCCCAGCACCGACCCAATCACCAGCCCCACGGTCATGCACGGAAAGCCGAACTCAAGCATGGCCTCGGCGATCCGCTCCAGCGTGTCCAGCGGGGGCAGCCAGTCGAACGGCGCCCACCTGGAATCCTGGCCCGCCCTGGGCTTGCTCTTCAGCCGCCGTTCCTGCACCAGGTAGAGGATCGAGGACAACAGGCTGAACCCCAGCGCCACGTAAGCCAGCAGCAGCGCCGCAATGTGGGCCACCAGCCAGCTCACCCGCACCCCCTGCGAGGGGAAGGTATACCGATCCGGCCCCAGCGAAGGCACAAAAACCAGGAAGAATGTCACCGGCAAGGCAAACAAACCAAGCGAGATAGCGTCGTAGAGCCACCACACCAGGAAGAACACCGCCGCCACCGCCAGCCCCAGCAGCGATTCCACCTCGCGCACGCCCATGGGAATCCACCGGTGCGCCCCCACCAGCATCTCCACCGCCGAAACGAAGTGGAAGAACAGCGCCATTCCGCCCAGGTGGACGCACCACCGCCGCCACCGGTCTATTCCGTAAAGCACGGCGGGAAAAACGGCAACACTTGCCGCCGCATACAGAACAGCCGCAACTCGTAGCCAGAGCAGATACATTTTGACTCTCACCTTAAAGGCGCAACTGCTCAGTATACTGTGATGCAAATCACCACGCGGGACGATCGGAGCCTCTCAGGCAGGCGAAAAGGCGTTGACCTGCAGGTCGTCAAAGTGGCGTAAACTTTATCAAAAATGAAGAATGTCGGCTTCAGGGCCGCCGGAAAATGAGAAATGTGGGGCTGCACCTCGCCGAATGGAATGAAAACTACTCGAATTTCGCCCATTTCAGGCTGTTTTTGCGCATTTTGCGGCGCTGATTGGGCTGATTTGAAGCTGGGCTTCCGCGCGATCAGCACTCCGCGCCGGCGGGGACCGAGCGTCCGAGGGCGAGGCCGGGCTGGCTGCTCTTCCCGGCGGGAACCGGTCCTGTTCTAAAACTAGAGAGCGCCTTTCAGCAACTCGAGCCCTGCCTTTGAGACCTGGACATCGTCCTCCGACTTGCCGCCGCTGAAGGCCACAATCACGTAACCGGTCCTGGTCCGGGCAATCACGCCGCCCTGCCAGCCAAACTCCCCCGTCATCGGCGGCCGCGTTGCGACGCCGCTATTTTGCAGGGTATCGGCCATCTCCGCCGACTTGGCGTAAGCGATGGCCAGCAGGTTGTTGCCCTTTTCGGTCGCCGCAGGGGCATCTTTCATTCTGCCCACCACCGCCATCTTCGAGCTCCAGCCCTGAATGCTGTCGCCCGCGGCATACGATACCACCGCGACGCCGGTAACCTTCAATTCGGCGGCGCGATTCTTCATCGCCGACAACGCCGCGTCCGCCAGGGCATCGAACTTCCTGGCGCCGACAGGCTTGGGAGCGTTTGCCGCGCGAGTGTATCCCTCGCCCGCGGCAAGGCTCAGCGCGAGAAGCATCCCCGATACAAGCAGGTGTTTTTTCATTATGTTTCTCTCCGTTGGCAAGTTCCGGGCGCACTGCGCCCGGCTGGCCAAGAGAGAATTCTACTCTGCGCGCTTGCGGTTCATCCCTCGGCTCGCTCCGCAGGCGGAGCGAGGACATACTCCCCACCATGACTGAAGGGGTAAGGGACCGATGAGCACTCAGACTGGCTTCTCCGAATTACAG
This sequence comes from Occallatibacter sp., assembly GCA_036404455.1. GTDB lineage: Bacteria > Acidobacteriota > Terriglobia > Terriglobales > Acidobacteriaceae > Telmatobacter. Next base: position 5,136 of record DASWZM010000101.1, read on the forward strand.
TTGCGGCGGAGCCGTGGTCGTGGTCGTGGTTTGAACCTGCTGCGAGTCAGGGGCAGGGGTCGCGGTTGTTGTCGTCTTTTCCTTGTCCTTCACCGACTTCACGCGATGATGCCGGTTGTACTTGGTTTTGACGTCGGAAGTCTGGGTGGTTTGGGATTGCGGCTCAGTTGTCGGAGTCTGTGTTGTCGTGGTGGTGGATTGTGTGGTTTGCTGTGCCAAAACCGGCAGCGACATGGCAAGCACGACGAAGGTTCCGGCGACAGCAGCGCATAATTTCCTGGATTTCATTCAATTCTCCTTATTTTTTTGCACGGATTAGGTTGCCTGGGGTACGCAAGGCAGCCGGCCGTGGCTCACGGCTTCCTTGGTGCTACATCTAGGTTCGCTCATTTCCGTGCGCAATACTGAGCACAATGGCTCGTGCCGGGAGCCGGGGCAGCAAGCGGACGGCGCGGACGGTTGGAGATTGGCGGCGATCGAGCGCTTGCGGCTCAGGCAAGGGATGCGGAAATTTGCACGCGCGGAGCGGATTAAGCGGGACGGATGAGCAGGAGCAGGGGGATCAATGCGCGGCCGGCGGCCGGTAGATAAGGCCGATGACGACACCCACAACGATCCATTCGATCAAATACGCGACCGATTGTTGGAGCGTCAGCTTCCACCCGATGTTCAGGTTGACATGGTTGTGCCAAACAAAGGAGCCCATCGCAAAGAGGCCGATGAGGGCGCCGAAGCCGGCGCCTTCGACCAGGCCGGAGCCTCCCTGGTCGAGCATGGCATAGAGCATCGCAAGCACCACCATCGAAAGGAACATCCCGGCCATGCCGAAAGGCATTTGGCTCATCTGCCCTTCCTTTGACCGGTAGACGGCGGGGTACTTGAGGAACTCATTTCTGAGCGATGGGATGAGACCGAAGGCAAGACCGCCGACGCCCATATAGGCGATGAAAGCGCCAAGGGCTGCGAGAACGATGCGCATGAGGTTCATGAACGCTCCTTTCCGTCGCACGGGGTTAGCTGAGTCCGAGGGCTCAATATAGGTGCTGTTGGAAAGCCGCGTCAAGGATTAATGGCCTTTACGGAGTGCGCATCCGGGCGTGCCGGCAGCCACTACCCCTCACCCATCCGGCCACGGTACTCTTAAAGCCAGCGTGATCAGGGAAGACATTCAACCCGCGGCTCTGCCGTTGCCACCTTCGGACGAGGCTCCGGGTGAGTTGACGCCGCCGATCCAGCCCTCGAACAAGGGACTTGGGGACCTGACCCCGTTCATGCGCCAGTGGACGGCGGCCAAGCGGGAGAATCCCGATGCCCTGCTCTTCTTCCGCATGGGCGACTTCTACGAACTCTTTTACGATGACGCCGTCACCGTCAGCCGTGAGTTGCAGTTGACCCTGACGGCCCGCGACCGCGAACGCTCGCAGCCCATGTGCGGGGTTCCTTATCACGCCGTGGAAATCTACCTCACGCGCCTCCTGCGCAAGGGCTACCGCATCGCCATCTGCGACCAGATGGAGGACCCCAAACTCACCAAGAAGATCGTGCGCCGCGAGGTGACACGAGTGCTCACGCCGGGCACCGCGCTCGACTCCGCCCTGGGCCAGGAACAAAACAACTTTCTGGCAGCGCTCTATGAGACTGGCCCCGCCAAAGACCCGATCTGCGCCGTAGCCCTGCTCGACGTCTCCACAGGCGAATTCCGCACCGCCGAGTTCCAGGGCCCCGCCGCCCGCCAGCAGGCCGTGGATGAGATCGTGAAGGCCGCTCCCAGCGAAGTGCTTCTGCCCGCGAGCGCCGAGTTGCCCGCCGCGCTTGAACGCGGCCTGGAGCGGATTGCGGCCCGCACCCGCGTCGAGGACTGGGTGTGGACGCGCGACTTCGCCGTGCCGCTGGTCGAACGCCAGCTCAGCGTCCGCACGCTCGAAGGCTTCGGCCTCGACAAGCATCCCGCGGCCGCCATCGCCGCCGGCGCGGTCCTCCACTACGTCCGCACCACGCAGAAGATCGAAGCCCTGCACATCGACAGCCTCAAGTTCGAGGAGCACTCGACCGCCCTCGAACTCGACCAGGTCACGGTCCGCAACCTCGAACTCATCGAGCCGCTCTTTGTAGGCCAGGACAGCCGCGCCACGCTCTTCCACACCCTGGACGCGTGCCAGACACCCATGGGCAAGCGTCTGCTGCGCGCCACCATCCTGCGCCCGCTGGTCGACGCGCAGGCGCTCGAAGCCCGC
>DASWZM010000102.1:0-6342 GCA_036404455.1 Occallatibacter sp.
ACAAGAGGCTTTGGGCTACTTCAATCAGGTGTTGCCAATTTTGCGCGTGGTAGGAAATCGACGTTATGAAGCTAGCACACTCAACAACATCGGGCGGGTTTACGCCGACCTCGCAGAGAGGCAGAAAGGGCTGGAGTACTTAGAACAGGCCCTTCCCCTCTCGCGTGCCGTGGGAGACCGCGCACAAGAGGCGATAACGCTGGTCAACATCGGGCGAATTTACGCCGAAATTGGTGAGAAGCATAAGGCGCTGGATTACTACAATCAAGCCCTGCCTTTGATGCGCGCCGTAGGAGACCGCGCGAGCGAGGCAAAAACGCTTAGCATCATCGGTCTGGTGTACGACGACCTCGGGGAGAAGCAGAAGGCGCTGGATTACTATACCCAATCTTTACCGCTTTCCCGGGCTGTCCAGAATCCCCTGAGTGAGGCCTCCACTTTGGTACACATGATGGAATACTGGAAGAGTCTCCGGAACCCAAGCCTGGCTGTGCTGTTTGGCAAGCAGGCCATCGATCTCTTCCAGCAGGTGAGGCGCAATATCGGAGGGCTGGAAAGAGAGACTCAACAGAGCTTCCTGAAATCGAAGGAAGACTATTATCGCGACCTGGCTGATCTGCTGATTGCGCAAGGCCGGCTGCCCGAAGCGCAGCAGGTACTGGACCTGCTTAAGGAGCAGGAGTATTCGGATTACGTGCGCGGGGAGGCGGCGAACACACTCAGCCCGCTGACGCTGACACCGGCAGAGAAGGAAGCGGACGAGGATTATCAGAAATCCACCGCGCAGCTTGTTTCGCTGGGAGAGCAATGGGCGGAGTTGAAGAAGATCACTGCGCGCACGGCGGAGCAGGAGAAGCAGTACAAGCAGCTCTCCGACCAGCTCGACGCGGCCAGCAAGGGATTGAACGATTACTACGCTCGGCTCTATGTGCTCTTTGGCAAGAACAGCGACGCCAACAAGCAGGTGGCCGACGTAAAGGGCGACGTGAGCTTGCTGAAGCAGACCATTGCCAAGATGCCGCACACGGTGGCGCTGTATACGCTGGTGGGCAAAGATCGAACCAGCCTCATCGTGGTTACCGGGACGGCGACTGTGGCACGGGAGTATGCGATTCCAGAAGCAGATTTAAACAAGAAGGTGGCGGAGTTCGAGCAGGTGCTGCGGGACCCGGCGAAGGATCCGAAGCCGCTGGCACAGGAGTTATACAGGATCCTGATTGGGCCGGTGAAGGCGGATCTGGACCAGGCGCGGGCGGAGACGCTGGTGTGGTCGCTGGACGGGGTACTGCGATATGTGCCGATGGCGGCGCTCTACGACGGGAAGCAATACGTGGTGGAGAACTACAACACGGTGACGATTACTCCGGCAAGCATCGCGCACCTGGCTGAGAAGCCGGAAGTGAGCAATCTGAGCGCGGCGGCGATGGGGATTTCGCGCAAGTATGAGGACGGATTGTCCGCGCTGCCGGCGGTGGAGGGCGAGTTGGACGACGTGGTGAAGGACCCGCAGGTGCAGGCGGCGCACGGGATTTTGCCGGGAACGATTCTGCTGAACGGGCAGTTTACCGAGAAGGCGATGGAGAGCCAGTTGGGCGGCCAGCACGCGGTGGTGCACATCGCCAGCCACTTTGTGTTCAAGCCTGGAGACGACAGCCAGTCGTATCTGCTGCTGGCGGGCAAGGGCGAGGGTGGCGCGGGATTTCATTTGACGGTGGCCGATTTTCGCGACAACCAGAAGCTGGCGTTGGACGATACGGACCTGTTGACGCTCTCTGCCTGCGAGACGGGGATGAGCGGGAGTGCGAGCAATGGCCGCGAGGTGGATGGACTGGGAACGACGGCGCAACTGAAAGGGGCCAAGGCGGTGATCTCGTCGCTGTGGGAGGTGGACGATGCGAGTACGGGCGAGTTGATGGGCGATTTCTACAAGAGGTGGGCTGAAGGCAAGGGCAAAGTGACAAAGGTGGAGGCGCTGCGCGAGGCGCAATTGGACCTGCTGATGGGCAGGGTGAAGCCGAAGGCCGATTCGGCGGGCAGGGGCATGGGCCGCGTCCTGTCCGAGGCTCCGGCCGGCTACGCACATCCCTATTATTGGGCGCCGTTTGTGCTGATGGGAAACTGGAGATAGAGAGCCTTCGATCGGGCTGGAAGCAAGGAAGTCCGATCATTCGTTCACAATCGAGCGGTTGTTCAAACTGCCATAGGCGAGGGCGTTTGATGGATTGTGGATTCCGTCAGTATGAGGATCTTAGCTTGCCACTCCGAGTTGCCCAGTGGCTGATCGAGAGCATGGGTTTCCATTCTTACCGCAAGAGGCCGCCGCGGCGACACGCGGCAAGGATGGGACAGCCGGGCAGTGTCCCTTTGGCGGCATCGTATCCCAGGTCCTAAAGGCGAGAGCAGCACAATAGCGGCTTTCTGGCGCAGACCATCCGCTTCTATGCGGTCAACGTGACGTTCAAGAACCTGCGGGCCTCCTATTCCGACTATGTGCTGCGCGAGGCGGCGCTGAATCCAACCAACCTGGATGACCGCGCTACGGAGTGGGAGGTGGACCTGATCAATTACTTCCGCGATCATCCGGGTGAGGCGCTGGCGACGTTGGAGTTAGCGCGCGAGCCAGCCGCCGTCGACTACAAGGATGTGGCCGTTGATGTAGTCGCTGGCGGGGGAAGCAAGGAAGACGGCGGCTCCGGCTACATCTTGAGGCGAGCCCCAGCGGGCGGCGGGGATGCGCTCGAGGATCTGGCGGGAGCGGTTGGGATCGTTTTGGAGAACCTGGGTGAGGTCGGTGGCCATGTAGCCGGGGGCAATGGCATTGACCTGAACGCCGTGGGCGGCCCACTCGTTGGCGAGGGCCTTGGTGAGTTGGGCGACGCCACCCTTGGCGGCGGCATAAGCGGGGACGGTGATGCCGCCTTGAAAGCTGAGCAGGGAAGCGATGTTGACGATTTTGCCGAAGCCCTGGGCGAGCATGAGGCGGCCGGCGCACTGGCAGAGACGAAAGACACTGGTGAGATTGGTGGCAAGGACTTCGTCCCAGTCGGCGACCAAGTAGTCGACGGCCGACGCGCGGTGGGTGATACCGGCGTTGTTGACGAGGATGTCGATGGAGCCGAGGGCGGCGACGGCTTGGTCGATGAGCTGGGGACAGCGGTCGGAATTGCGGAGGTCGGCGGCGAGTTCGACGTGGCGAACGCCGGTTTGAGCCACGCGGTAAACGACGGCGGAGGGGACGGATTTCGAGGCGTGGAGCGCTACGTTTGCCCCCGCTTCGGCGAGGGCGACGGCGATGGCGGCGCCCATTCCGCGGGATGAGCCGCTGACGAGCGCGTTCTTCCCTGTGAGTCGAAAGGAGTCGAGGATCAATGGATTTCTCCCGGTGGTTTGCGGGGGCGGGTGCGTTATGGGGTTTCAGCCTGGTGACTCCCGAGAAAGACGGGCGCAATGTGGCGGGCGTAGAGGTTTTCAGTCACATTTTTGGCGATAACAGCCTGATGGGTGTCGAGCAGGTCGAGATAGCGATGGCCCATCTTTGCGGCGACTTTAAATCCGACGTGGAGTAACTGCCGGAGGCTGGGGTTGTAGGCGGGCGAGTTAGAGCTGTGGCGCAGGGCCGCGGTGAATTGCGCGGAGGACCAGTGGGCCACTTCAGCGGGCGCGGGGAGTTTGGCTGGGTCGATGTCGATGACGGTTGAGTAGGGAGCGCAGAGCTCGGCGGAGTGGGCGAAGGCTTCGGCGTAGATTTCTTTGGCGAGGGCGAGACCGTCGCCACCGGCTTCGGCGAGCCCGATGATTTCCTCCAGCCATGTGGTGCCGGCGGTCTTGAGGTGGACGCCAGCAGAAAACTGCTGGATGGCCGCATGAATGGCGGGATAGATGGAGAATTTGTCGCTGCCGGAGTGAACGCTGAGCTTTAGGTTGGAGGGTAATCCGTATGCGGCAACGGCATGCTGGATGGCGGCGATGTCGAGGGCCATCTCGTGGGCGAATTGGGCGGGGTCGCCGACGTAGTCGACGCCCTTGTTGAAACGGCCGCTGAATTTGGGGGCGATGGTCTGGATGGGGATCGCCTCATCGGCGATGGCAGCGAGGATGATGAGTAACTCGGCTGGCGTCTGCGCGGAATCGGTCTCGTCCAAGGAGACTTCCGGGATGAATGCGCCCTTGCCTTTTGCGGCCTCGATTCGGCGGTAGATCTTTCCTGCCTCCTGGACGGCGAAGAGGAATTTGGCGGCGGTGCGGCGAAGCAATTCCGGGGTGATTTCGACGCTTTGAGCGGCGGGTTCCATGCGGATGGCGCCGAGCAGTTCGGAGTGATGGTTGACGAAGCGGTCGATCGAAGACGGCTCGGCGGGTTTGCCGATATAGTCGGCCACATCGATGGTGTAGAAGTCGCAGGACGGAAGGAAACGCTCGACGGTGGAGAGGTTGATGTGGTCGGCGTCGCAAAAGTATGGAAGCTTCCAGCCGAGATCGTTGACAGCGGCATCGGCCGCGGCGCGGACGGACGCGGGCTGAGAGCAGATGATGGTGTGCTCACGATTGGATTTGTTCCAGACGGGAATGATATCGACGCCAGCTTTGGAGGCGAGGATGCACGCTTGAAGTTGGGCTTTGGCCTGATGGGCGAATCGATCACCCACTCCAATCGAGAATTTGCCGAGTATCGCCATGGTTTTCTCCGATGAGTTACTAGCCTTCAGGAGTCACACTTTCAGGATACGCGCTGGCCGCGAGAGCGAGTGCGGTCAAAAAAACATTTGGACCTCATTTCAACGCAAAGTCGCGCCGTTTTCCGGATGATCTCAAACCGCCTTCCACGGCGTTTACAGCGTCTTGCTATCGATGCTGTTCAGGGTTGTATCGGAGGCTGCGCGGCTCCCGGCGATGCGCAGGTCCTTCACGTTGTGCAATGCAAAAGCGCCCTCCGCACCGCGGGGAGCCGTGACGGCGAGAAAATCCACGCGCTGGACATCGCTCAGGTAGAAAGCGGGACGTGCGTCGTCGAGGGCGGTGGCAATTTCCACATGGCTCATCTCGAGATTGCGCACGTGGCGCAAGAAGAAGCCGAATGCCGGCGAGGGCCCGAACATTCCTGGCTCCGGATACTTGCTTTCCAACTCCGGTGGTTGCACGCGGGCAGCCTCAGACGGCGCGCCGCCGACGGTCTCGATATAAACGTTGGAGAGCTTCACGTCTTCGATCGAGAAGCCCGGGATACCGCTGAGAATGGAGCTGATCATTTGCGGTGCGCTGTGGCAGGTGAGATTATCGATCAGGATGCGCTTGAGAGTGCCCACCTTTGTGCTTTCCTTGGGACCGCGCAACCGCGAGCCCAGGCGCATAAAGATCGGTCCCGAGACTAGATCACGCATGGTGGTGTTGGTGATCGCGATGTCCTCAAGCAGAGCGCCATCAACCGATTCGAGCGCGAAACCCTGGCAGCCTTCGAATATGCAGCCGGAAATGGTGATGTTGATGAAGCCGCCATTGGATTCAGTGCCGCACTTGATGCGGCCGGTGCGCCACGCGGATGAATCGGCAGGGAATTTCCTAAAGGTTCCGTCCAGCACCGAGCCCAGCTCATAACTCCCAGTTACATAGCAGTTGGAGATGGTGAGGTTTCTGGTGGGCCGCGCGTAGCCGAGGGCATAACTGGATTTCGGACAGATACCGTCATCCCATGGCGAGTTGACGGTGCAATTGGAGACGCGGACGTTCTGGCAGCAATCGAGATCCATGCCGTCGCGGTCGGTATCGATCTTGAGATTGTCGATGGTCAGGTTATCGACGCCAGTGAGCAACAGGCCGAAGTGGCCGCCCTTGAGAATGGAGAAGTCGCGCAACAGGGCATTGTGGCAGTTTTTGAGAGCGATGGCCTTGTTACCCACGCCAGATTGCTCGGCGACAAACGGCGCGCCATCGTTCTTTCGACCGCGGCCGTTGGAGAGCCCTTTGCCCCAGATGAGGCCGGGACCGGTGATGCTTAAGTCGTGAATATCTTCGCCCCACAGGAGGGAGTTATGCCAGTGGTTATGGCCGTAATCCTGATAGGCGTCCCAGGCTGTCTTCGGCTCGGCCGCATCGTAGGCGCCGCCGCGATAGCCGGTCTGCTCACCGGGGAGCGGTGAATCGGCGGCCACGATCGCGCTGCCCTGAAGCAGATGGAGGTGCACCTGGCTCTTGAGGTGAATGGAAAAGCAAAGATAGGAGCCCGCCGGAAAGACAACGACCCCGCCACCCGCGGCGGCCGCGGCTTCGATTGCGCGGTTGACGGCCTCGGTGTCAAGCGTCTTGCCGTCGCCCGTCGCGCCATATTTGCGAACATCGAAGGCGCCC
>DASWZM010000103.1:0-2127 GCA_036404455.1 Occallatibacter sp.
GGGGCGGGGGCTCCTGGGACCTTTTACGGCTGACCCTGCTGCTCGTGGTCCTCATGGCGGCTATCCAACTGGCCTTGCAGATTATGCGTAGCGCCACGGCCTACGTTCGCACGGCTCAGTCGGAACTGGTTCAGGACCATATCAGCTCGCTGATCCATCGGAAATCCGCCGCGGCGGATCTGGGCTTCTACGATTCGGCGGAATTTTACGACCACCTGCACCGGGCACGGAGTGAAGCATCCTATCGCCCCGTGGCGCTGGTCGAAAGCCTGGGTAGCCTGGTCCAGAATGCGATCACGCTGGTGGCCATGGGCGCGGTGCTGATTCCCTTTGGGGCTTGGCTGCCCGGCGCCCTCCTTATCGGCACGGCGCCGGCGCTCTACGTGGTGGTGCGCTACGCGCTGCTCCAGAACCAGTGGCAGCGCCAGGTCACGCCGGTCGAACGCCGCGCCTGGTATTACGACTGGCTGCTCACGACCGGCGACACGGCCTCCGAGGTCAGGCTGTTCGGCCTGGCCGGGCATTTTCGGTCCGCCTACCAAATCTTGCGCCAGCGCCTGCGCGGCGAGCGTCTGAATTTGGCTCGGAAACAGATCCTGGCGGAGTTCGGCGCGGGCAGCCTGGGGCTGATGGTCACCGGGGGCGTCCTGGCATGGATGGTCTGGAGGGCGGTACGTGGCCTCGCAACCCTGGGAGACTTGGCGATGTTCTACCAAGCTTTCCAACAGGGGCTGGGGCTGATGCGCGGTCTGCTGGAAAACCTCGGTCAGCTTTATGGCAACCTGCTGTTCTTGGGAAATCTGTACGAGTTCCTGGAACTGGAACCGCGCGTCGTGAGTCCGCCCCGGCCCTCGCCCGCGCCCCAGGCGGTCGCGAGCAGTATTAGGTTGGAGCGCGTGCGATTCCGCTATCCCGGAAGCGTGCGGCCGGTGCTGGAAGATTTCGATCTGGAGATTCCTGCCGGGCGAATAGTTGCGGTGGTGGGATCGAATGGCGCGGGCAAGAGCACACTGATCAAGCTACTCTGCCGCTTCTACGACCCAGAGACTGGCCGCGTGGCATTGGACGGCGTCGATCTTCGCGAGTTCAAGATCGAGGAGCTTCGCAGCCGGATCACGGTCCTCTTTCAGCAGCCCGTACATTACAACGATACAGTGCGGGAAAACATCGCCTATGGGGATTTGCACGCCCCTGTCGATTCTTTGGAAATAGCCGCGCAGGCCGCGGGCGCGGAGGAGATCATCGCGCGTCTGCCGCAGGGGTATGACAGCATGCTGGGCCGGTGGTTTGCCGATGGCACGGAGCTCAGCCTGGGTGAATGGCAGCGCATCGCCTTGGCCCGCGCTTTCCTGCGCCGCGCGCCCATCCTGATCCTCGATGAGCCCACGAGCGCCATGGACCCTTGGGCTGAAGCCGATTGGCTGGCGCGGTTCCGGAAGCTGGCAGCCGGCCGCACGGTTCTCATGATCACGCATCGCTTCTCCACGGCAATGTTTGCCGATGTGATTCACGTAATGAGCGAAGGCCACATTGTGGAATCTGGGACGCACGAGCAGTTGCTGGAAGCAGGCGGCCGCTATGCACAGGCCTGGGCTACCCTGCGGGAGAGGGCATGAGGTTCCCCCCGGAACTTCAGCTCTTGTTGCTTTGCGCGCAGCTAAGGCCGGAGGCGGAGCGCCTTCGGGAGTTAGTGGGCACGGGGGTTGACTGGCAGGCATTTCTCAATCTGTGAATTCGGGATTATTCGGCGTCTCCGGCGCGCCGGCGAAGCGCGCCCCAGAGGCTTTTTATGCCGGCTTCACCGAACCACCATGCGGTCCGGCAGGCGACGCGGAAAGGCCGCAAGGCGTAATAAAGGAAAAAGAGCGAGGCGGGGAGAGGAAGGAATTCGCAATCGGCCAGCGTTGGAATGAAGAGGTGGATGGCGAGATAATGCAGCCTTCGCGCCGGCGTTTTGAGCAACCGAAGGGAGAAGAGGATTTCGGAGACACTTGGGAATCCCAAAGGACGCGGGGCGCCGGAGCCGCTCGGCGTTTTCAAACGAAAGGCGGGGTTGACCGGTGTATCGAAAAGGGCGGCACAAGCCGCGAGGGTGGATCGAACGGCCTCCTCCCAGCCCAGCCACTT
>DASWZM010000104.1:0-5065 GCA_036404455.1 Occallatibacter sp.
CGAAGACAAGCTGGAACGGAAGAAACTGAAGCGCGAGGCCCGCAAAAAGGCCGCTCCCAAGGCCAAGCGCACCGGAGCTCGCGGCGAGAAGAAGAGAAAGGTGAAGAAGATGGCGCGCGGAGTCTCCAAGCGCTAGCCAGCCCAGTCAGCGGGATTCCGCAACCGAAGTGAACGAGGAGAACCGCACTGGCCAGTCAACTGCTTGCCCGCAAGTCGATCGACAAGCTGATCCGGGACGCGGAGGAACCCGAGCACCGGCTCAAGAAGACCCTCGGCCCGTGGTCGCTGACCGCGCTCGGCATCGGGGCCGTCATCGGCTCGGGCATCTTCACGGTCATCGGCACCGCCATTTCCGGCGAAAAGTTCGACACCTCCAGCATGGTGAATACGCCGCTGGCGAATTACATCATCACCCATACTGCTTTGGCAGGACGGCCGGGCGCCGGTCCCGCGATCGCTCTTTCGCTGGTCCTGGTGGCCATAGTCTGCGCGCTCACCGGGCTGTGTTATGCCGAACTCGCGTCCATGATCCCCATCGCCGGTTCGGCCTATACCTACACCTACGCCACCATGGGAGAACTGATCGCCTGGATCATCGGCTGGGATTTGATTCTCGAGTATGCGGGCTCCAACATGACCGTCAGCGTCGGTTTTGCCGCCCATGTGGTCGACCTTCTGGACTGGTTCGGCCTGCACCCTTTGCCCATATGGATCTCGCCCGCCTATCTGCCGGAAGGCCTGCAGGACCTGGGCGGCAACTGGCTCTATCAACCCGGCTGGCACTTTGGCTTCAACATTCCGGCATTTCTCGTCGTGCTGGTGCTTACGGTGGTCCTGGTGCGCGGCATTCGCGAGTCGGCCAGCACCAACAACACCATGGTGGGGCTCAAGCTCATCGCCATCCTGATCTTCGTCTTCGCGGTCATCGGCTTCATCCATCCCGGCAACTGGCATCCGTTCATGCCCAATGGCTGGTCGGGCGTGCTGACTGGCGGATCGATCATCTTCTTCACCTATATCGGCTTCGACTCGGTCTCCACGGCGGCCGAGGAATGCCGTAACCCGCAGCGCGACCTGCCCATCGGCATCATCGCCACGCTGGCTGTGTGCACGGTTCTCTATGTCGCCGTAGCCGTTTGCCTTACCGGCCTGGTGCCCTGGCAGTCGATGGTGGGCGACGCCGCGCCGGTGGTCAACGCGCTCAGGAAGCTCTCCATCCTCCCCGGTGGACATTCGCTCCACTGGATCAGGCTGGTGGTCCTGTTTGGCGCTATCATGGGCATGCTCTCCTCGATCCTGGTCTACCAGCTTGGCCAGTCGCGGGTCTGGTTCTCCATGTCCAGGGACGGCCTGCTGCCCAAAGTCTTCAGCAATGTGCACCCCGTCTTTCGCACGCCCGCCTTTTCTACCTGGGTGGCCGGGATCGTGGTAGCCATTCCCTCTGGCCTCTTCGACATCGGCACGCTGGCCGACCTCTCCAACATCGGAACGCTGTTCGCCTTCGTCCTGGTCTCGGTCGGGGTCATCATCTTGCGCTATCGCGAGCCGGAGCGCCGCCGCGGCTTTCGTGTTCCCGGCGGCCCCATCATTCCGGTACTGAGCGTAGTCTTCTGCTTCCTGCTGATGGCCGGGTTGCCCATCATCACCTGGTTCCGTTTCATCATCTGGCTGGGGATTGGCCTGTTCATTTACTTCCTCTACAGCCGCCACCGGTCGGAGTTCGCCAAACCCCGATAGACTTTGAAAATGTTGGACATAGAAGACTTCATTCGCCGCCTGCCCAAGGCCGAGTTGCATCTGCATCTCGAAGGAACCATCCTTCCTTCCACGCTGGTGGAGTTGAGTGCCCGCCACGACGCGCGCCCCATCACGCTGGCTGAGGCCGAGGCGCTCTACCGCTTCACCGACTTCACCGGGTTCATCGAGGCTTTCAAGGCCGTCACCCGGCTGCTCACCGGCCCCGAGGACTACGAACTGGCCGCCTGGCGCATGATGCAGCATTTGGCCGAACAGGGCGTGGTTCACGCCGAGGTTTACATCTCGGTGGGCGTCGTCTACATGTGGAGGAATCACGATCCGCAGGCATTTGAGCCCATCTTTGCCGGGCTCGAACGAGCCAGAGAGCGAGCTGAACGCGAACTCGGCCTCTCGCTCTACTGGATCTTCGACGCTGTCCGCCACTTTTCCGTTGAGGAGGCGGAACGGGTCTTTCGCAAGGCCGCCGCGCTGCGTCCGCAGTTTCCTTCCATCATCGGCATCGGCCTGGGCGGCGACGAGAGGCGGGCCGGCTCCGAGCCATTCCGGGCGCTCTATGCCGAGGCGGCACAGGCCGGTCTGCGGCTGACCAACCACGCCGGCGAGACCACCGGTCCCGAGGCCATCTGGGAGGCGCTTGCCATTGGCTCGGAGCGGATCGGGCACGCGCTTTCAGCTATTTCGGACCCAGCTCTCGTCCAGGAGTTAAAAGCGCGAAGCGCGGCGATGGAGCTGAATCCGACCTCGAACGTCCGCACCGGGGTTTGCGCCTCGTTTGCCGAGCACCCGCTGCGGCGTTACTTCGATGCCGGCCTCCTGGTCACGCTCAACTCCGACGACCCGGCTTTCTTCGGCTCCGATGTGGCCAACGAGTACCTGCTGGCCCACACCGCGCAAGGCTTTTCCCGCGCGGAGTTGCGCCAATTGGCCGCCAACTCCATCCGCGCCAGCTTTCTTCCCGAGCAGGCAAAAGCCGCGTGGCTTTCCCGAATCGACTCTACGCAGTAGACAAAAGTGGTAGGCTCACCTCCCACCAGGTGACCCCGTCAAAAAGGGAATTGCGGTATCATGCCAGCAGGAGGCTGCAAGCCCATGTCTCATGAACCTGAAGTCGTCGAGTCTGCGGAAGAGACCGCTGAGGAACAGAAGAGAGATAGAACCGCTCTCCGCGTAATTGGCTGGTTGTCGGTGGGAATGGCGGTGGCCGCGCTCGGCATCTACGTGGGCAACGAGTTGCGCAACCGCTACAAGTTCAAGCGCCGCACCCCCTACGACTTCTATGCCAACGCCGGCGAACAGCAGGCCAGCGAGTTTGGCATGGGCATCTAAGGCTACTGCCTTCCGAAAGACAGCAAAATGCCGCCGCTGGGTGGCATTTTGCATTTGTAACGCTCTCCGGCAATGGCCCAGCTTCCGCGTAGCCTTCCGCTCAATAGTAAGCATCGATGAACTCCGAATAGACCCTCCACCATGCGCGCGATACAATTCTGGCGAGTCGCGGGAGTGCCCGAGCGATGTTGACAGAAGCTGCGTACCGGAAACTAATAGCCTCCTATCGAGGGAACCAAGTCGTCGAGGATCTTCCGGGGAAACTAGTCCCGCTCTGGTGCGATGACTACTGTCTCAAGAATCCCAGGGCGGATCTGGTTGCGATCGATCTGGATGAATCGGGCACTTCGTTCACTTACCTCTTCGATATCAATCTGCAGCGGACGATTGTGGCCTATGGCGTGCCGATTTTCTCGAAACACCGGCGAGACGCTGGCCGCATGGCGGGTCACCCGCTTTCGGCCGGTCCGGACTTCCATCGCGGGCATTTGATGGCTCATTCGATAGGCGGGGGCACGGACATCAACCTTGTGCCACAGCTGGGCAAGTTGAACATCGGGCAGTTTCGGGTTCTCGAAAGGAAGGTGCGCGACCTGGCAATGAAGAATCTGCCGTGTCTTTACTTTGTACGGCCGATTTACACCAACAAGTCGCAAACGCCCGGCATGTTCGAACAGTGCGTCATTCTTCCCTCCAAAATGCTCACCTACAGATTGCATAAGAATTCGTGAACTGGGCGTCCCAATTCTCCTCCGCGATTTCGGAAGGCACGCCAAGGTCCAATCGTCACCCTATCGTCGCAAACAGTTGGGTGCATCTCAAACGCAATCACCCCAGACTGCGTTACCCTGAGGACTTATGGGCCGCATCCGCATTCTCCCCGACCAGGTAGCCAACCAGATCGCCGCCGGCGAGGTCGTAGATCGCCCGGCCTCCGTGGTCAAGGAACTGCTGGAGAATGCCCTGGACGCCGGCGCCAACCGCATTCGCGTCGAGGTCGAGGCCGGCGGCCGCCGCCTCATCCGCATCACCGACGACGGCCAGGGCATGAACCGCGACGATGCCTTGCTGGCTTTCGAGCGCCACGCCACATCCAAGCTGCGCACCGCCGACGACCTGCTCTCCATCGCGACCTTAGGTTTCCGAGGTGAGGCGCTGCCCTCCATCGCCTCGGTCGCCCGCGTGACTCTGGAGACAGCCACCGGAGAGGAAACCGCTGGAACCCGCATCGAAATCGCGGGCGGCAAGATTCTTCACGCGGATGACGCCGCACTCGCCCGCGGAACCACCCTGGCCGTAGCGGATCTGTTCTTCAACACCCCGGCCCGGCGCAAATTCCTCCGCGCCGAGTCCACCGAACTGGCTCATGTGACGGCGTTGGTGACCCACTACGCGTTGGCTCACCCGAAGAAGCATTTCGAGCTGGTCTCTGCCACACACACCATCGTCTCAGCGCCTCCCGTCACGCGGACCGCCGAGCGCATCTACCAGATCTTCGGCAAGGACACGCTGTCCCAACTGCTGCCGGTGGCCGCCGAGACCCCGCTTGCCCATGGCGGTCTGCCTGAGCCGCCCCCCTGGAAGCGAGATCCGGCCGCGCCCACCCGCCCTTCCGGCGCTCTGCGGCTGACCGGCTTCTACTCCAAACCGGAGCTGCAAAAACTGAATCGGAACTCGATCTATATATTTGTTAACAAACGTCTTATCCGCGACCGGCTGCTGCTTCACGCAATAACCGAGGCCTATCGCAACGTGATTCCTCCCACCAGCTTCCCGGTGGTATTGCTCTTCCTGGAAATGCCGCCCGAAGAGGTGGATGTGAACGTGCACCCCGCGAAGACCGAGGTGCGCTTCCGTCAGCAGAGCCTGGTCCACGACTTTGTGCGCGACAGCCTGCGGACCGCGCTGATCCAGTCGCGCCCAGCGGCCGGTTTCCTGGCTGCGTTGGACAATGCCCCTGCGGCCAGCCCCTCGCTGATGC